>NZ_AJTN02000256.1 GCF_000305495.1 Peribacillus psychrosaccharolyticus ATCC 23296
CAGCAGGAGGCATAGCTAATGCTTCAAACTCCATATGAGCAAATCCTTTACCACTGAAGTTAGCGTTTCTACCCATATAAGTTCCAGGAACGTCTGCCGCTAAATGCAGGGTATTAACCATGTCACTCATTGCATACTTTTGACCTCCAAGTTGTGGAATCCATAGACTTGAAATAGGGCCATACGAGTATAATTTGAATTCAAGTGGTCGATCTGTTGGGATGTTCAAATAGTTAACCGTTTCTATATCCTCTTCTGGATAGCTAAAGTGCCATTTAAAATTAGATGAAACGGCATAAATAGTTAGTTTATCTTCAGTATAACCAGTTTGTTCATTCTCGACTTTATCAAGCGATCCAACTGTTATCCAACCAAGGCAGGCAACAATAATGATTGGAATACCAATCCATAGCGCCTCAAGATATTTATTTCCTTCAATATGCGGTGGTTCGTAGTCCGCACTAGATTTAGAAGCACGATATTTAGTAAGCATGAATGCATATAAAACAATTACAACTAATACAACTCCGGCCATTGTCAACATAGACAACTTAATAACACTTGATTGCTCTTCAGCAACCGGGCCTTTTGGATCAAGAACGAGTAACGGATTATCACACCCCGTTAACACGGTGACAATAGTGAAAATTAAAAACAGTAAAATTCCCTTTAGTTTCATTTTGTACTCCTTTCCCCTCGAAAATAAAATTATAACTTGCAGTTTCACTGCAAGTGTTAATATATTCACAAACTCACGATTCTATCTTAGTATTATAAAAGAGAAAATACAATGGATTAAGATTTATGTCACAAAATGTTCATTAAAATTCAATCAAATAATGGAAGCGAGTACTTTAAATTGGATTAATCGTAAAAGATGAATTACTATTGTTCAAGTTTGTTCATTTCTTAACTTTCGTTATCTCTCTTCAATATTCGCTAAAATTGTTTTTTCAACATAATAAATTTGATCAAAAATAAAAAGAAGCAGGCATCCTATTGAGGACCTGCTTCTTTCTATTCTCTCCATTGTTTTTGCACTTGCTCAAAAGCTCTGTTATAGATTTCTTCTTCTGCATCTTCACGATGTGCAAGAACATTGGTTTGATAAAGCTTACCTTGATAATTAACACGTACTGTAAATTGAACCATGATATCACTTCCTTATAATAGACTCTAGTATTTATATACCATCCATTTCTGAAAAATAAACTTGGTAATAAATGTTTTATTACGATTGCAATCGACCTTATTGGGTTTTTTTGAATATTTGTAAATATATTACACTATTCATTTCGAAACAACAAGCTTTTTTTAATTGGCAAATGTTGTGGTTCTGTTCAAGGACAGAAAAAAAAACTGTCACTTACCTGCCCCCAATTCGGATAAGGTGAATGACAGCTTACGTACGGATGTTATGATTTACCTAACTTGATTTTTATCGTTTTGTTATCGTCACCACGATACACGGTAAAGCTCATTTCTTGACCGACTTTTCCATTTTTATATAAATATTTTCTTAATTCTGATGTAGTTGTGATTTTCGTACCATTAATTTCTGTAATGATGTCCTTTTGCATAAGTCCGCCCTCTGCTGCTGGTGAGCCGTTCTCAACACTTGTGACCATAACGCCTTCTGCGGCTGCTTGATTAATTGACTGCTGATAGTTTTGAGGAAGTTCGCCGACATTTCCAAGGCTGACCCCTAAATATGGCCTAGTGACCTTTCCATCCTTAATAATTTCTTCAACGATTGGGAGTAAATCATTACTTGGAATCGCAAAACCAAGTCCCTCAACACCATCTTCAGATATTTTCAAGCTGTTAATACCAATAACATCACCTTGCGCGTTAATCAGTGCTCCTCCGCTGTTCCCTGGATTAATCGCTGCATCTGTCTGAATAACATCTAAATTCCATTCACCTGCTGATGTCGTGACATCTATTGAACGGCCAGTTGCACTAACAATCCCCTGTGTTACTGTACGTGATAAATCTAGACCAAGCGGATTACCTATCGCAATAACGGAGTCCCCTGTACGAATCGCATCAGAATTTCCAAAACTAATTTTATCAGGTGCCTTAGAAGCATCAATCGAAATAACCGCAAGATCCGTTAACGCATCTGAACCAACAACCTCTGCCGCTGTCTTTACGCCGTCATCGAGAGAAACCTCAACCTTACTCGCATTCTCTATCACGTGATTATTTGTGATAATATACGCTTTATTTCCTACCTTTTTGTACATAACCCCTGAACCTGTTCCACTCTCTACCTCTGATGAACTGTCACTTGAGCTGGAATTTGGAAACATCCCACCGCTGTATGAGCTTTGCTGCTGTTGATAATTAATTACTCCAACAATCGAATTAGACGCTTTTTCAACCATATCTGCTATACCAGAGTTATCATTACTATATGAAGTTTTTTTTACAGGCAGCAAAGCAGAATCATTTTTCCCTTCTATAAGTGCAGCACCCTGCGTATCATTCTGAGACGTTTGATTAAAATCCATATAATCAGCCCCAAAAACAAATACTGAACAAGTTAACAATGAACCGACAATTCCCGATGTGAGCGATGAAAACCAGATAGACTTCCTCTTTTGTTCTTTCCGAGTCGTTTGAGTAACCTCAGGAGTCTGTTCAATTCTTTCTGTTTCAATGTTGTTTTCCATATCTTTTCACACCTCATTTTTATTTTTTGGTTATCTTGGTATCATCATAACCATCAATTATTAAAAATTTATTAACAATTCATGAAACCCGAATGAAATGATGTAAAAAAAATAAGACATTGGCTTTTAAAAGCCAAGTCTTATCCTTCACTAATCTAATAGAGGTAAGTAAATTGTAAATATTGTCCCTTTTCCTTTTATACTAGATACTTCTATCCTTCCCCCATGCAGTTCAACTAATTTTTTTACAATTGACAACCCAAGTCCAAATTCCCCATATGGATTATTTGTCCGAGAAAGATCAGCTTTATAAAATCGACGCCAGATTGTTTGGATATCATCCGGATCAATGCCAATTCCTGAATCTTCAATTTCAATAATCGTTTCCTTATTACTCTCTCTTCCTCTGAGCCAAATGGTTCCATTATCCGTAAATTGTATGCTGTTTTTAGTAATATTAATCAAGATTTGAATCAACCTGTCGTAATCCGCATACACGAGTACTTCTTCAGCAGCTTCGACAAGTATTTCGTTTTGTTTATTCGCTGCCTGAATGTTGAGATGTTCTTTTATCACTTCCATCAACTCGTGCAGCTGTATTGATTCTTTAATCAGTTTTATTTGATTAGAACGAACTTTTTCATAATCTAAGTTTTCATTAACTAAGCGAATCAGCCGTTTTGCTTCCTGACTCGCAAGGTTAACACCCTTCAGTTTCTCTTTTTCGGGAATCATGTCATCTCTTAAGCCTTCAAGCATCCCGCTGATTGTGGTCAAAGGTGTCCTTAGTTCATGAGAAACATCCGCCATAAACTGCCGTCTTCTGCTCTCTAAATTTTCAATTTCTTCATTAGAAGCTTTCAACTTTCCTGCCATCTCATTAAAATCATTTCCAAGATCACCGATTTCATCAAAATTAGCTGATGGGACATGAACATTATAATTCCCACTCGCAATCATCGAGGCGGCATCACGAATCCGTTGAATTCGTTTGACGTGCACCCTTGAGAGCAGCCAGCTTAATAGGAAGGAGATCGTGAGAGCAATTAGTACAGTAATAACAAGATACTGGTTAATTTCGCTGATCATTTCTCTTGAACCGCTGACTGGGGCAATTAGTAAGATTCCACCGACCAGTGTCCCTGCTTGGATATAAGGAAGGACAACGAGTGAAACTTCCTGTTCAAAGCGTTTACTTTCTTGACGGATAATGACTGTGTCACCCCGTGCTAATTTCTCCCACTCTTGATTGCTTGGCTCAAAACGCGACAAACGACCTGAATAAGGATAAACAATGTCGCGATTCTGATCAAACACACTAAAAAAGATATCCCGATCATCAAGAACAGAAGCATACTGATTAAGTACTGTAGATTGACCTCTTGGATTATTTTCAAACTCCGTTAAGATTTCTTCGCCATATGTAATCAGTTCATTCGTTGTATTTTCATAAACAAGCTGTTCAACGTATTTCGCAAACAGCAAACTTAAAATAAGAAAAGCGACAATCAAGATAATAATATTACTTCCCAGCAGTTGATAAAGATATTTAATTCTCATACCCCGCTCCACTTTCATCGAATTTATACCCGACACCCCAAACCGTATGAAGCATAGGACGTGCCGGTGATCCTATTTTATTTCGCAGCCTTTTTATATGAACATCCACGGTCCGTTCATCACCATAAAATTGATAACCCCATACACGCTCCAGCAGCTGGTCTCGCGAAAACACTTGCCGAGGTGACTGTACAAAATACGAAAGCAAATCAAATTCTTTTGGTGTCAAATTTGTAATTGGCTTATCATCTAGGAAGACTTCTCTTGTATCTTTATTAATCCTTAGATACTTCGTTTCAAGCATATGTTGTTCCTTTTGCTCCGCACTCCCACTTTGATATCTCCTTGTTACTGCCTTAATCCTCGCCATTAACGCCAACGGACTAAACGGCTTCGTTACATAATCATCTGCCCCCAGTTCCAGACCCAGCACCTGATCAGATTCGCTGTCTTTTGCCGTCAACATTATGATTGGAATGGTATCCTTTGCACTCCTTATTTTCCGACAAATAGCTACTCCATCCATCCCCGGCAGCATCCAATCAAGAATCAGCACATCCCATTTTCCTGAAAGATACCGATTGTAACCATCAAGCCCATTCATTACGAATTCGCCAGTAATCCCTTCTTTTGCAAAAAACATCTCCAGCATCGAACAGACACTTTCATTATCTTCTATTACAAGGATCTTCATTTGCTCAAATCTCCTTCAACAATCGTTATTACCTTTAAAATTACGGGTATTTAGCAATATTTACAACTTTTATACCATAAGTATGCGAAAAAGATGCTTTCATAAAAACAGCTGTACCTCATAATTACAAGCTATTACTATTTGCTGCTCGTTTTATAAACGCTAAGGTTTCACTAATAATAATTCCTTGATCATTATCCAGCGTCGCCACATGGTAACTGTTTTTAAGCGTAATTATTTTTTTATCATTTGCACTGATTCTATCATAAATAATTTGTGTATTATTTGGAGGTACTACATGGTCTTCTATTGAAACAAATAGTAAGACAGGGCAACTAACCTTGTTTAACTTTCTGCTGACTGCGTCCGTTAACTTTATCAGTTCCTTTATTGAACGAACCGGCGTTTTCATATAAGCCAGCTCCTGATTGCCAACCAGTTTAATATCAGAGCCAATTGCATTGAGAAAACGTGTATCGGTTATATGCTGAGCCATTTCCAATTGCGGCAGCTCCACCGCCGCATTAATAAGGACAATTCCTTTAATATCTGAATACTTTTCAGCCAAGTAGAGTGTGAGTGTCCCTCCCATCGAGAGACCCGTCAAGAAGATGGTCTCACAGCGATCCTTCAGCCAAACTAATCCTTCCTCAACCGACGCCATCCAATCTTCCATCTTTGTCCGTTCCATTTCTTCATAATGAGTGCCATGCCCCTTAAGACGCGGCCCGCAGACAAGTATAGCCAGCCTTAGCATACGCTTCACCAAGCGGCTTCATACTCTGTGTTGTTCCGGTAAAGCCATGACATAGTAAAACGCCGATATCATTACCTTCGAAAAAGAAAGGCTCAGCACCATCCAGTACAAGATACTCTTCCGTCATCAACAACTCCCCCATTCTTAAATCACATATAAATCACATTCGCTCTCCAGAATGGAATTCCTGCTTAATATTGGGTTGGGGGGAAAACTTGTTATTCCCGTCTGGAAGACCGTTATTCCCGTCTGAAGCCTTTTATCAGTTGAAAATTACCCCTGTGGGTATAATTGTTTTTTCCAAAATGACTCTCTTCTCTTTTCAGAGCAAAATCCGGCGAGGAAACTTCACATCTGAACCCACTCACCAGCCAAAATGTGATTCCGTGCATAAAAAAAAGAGCTCCGAAAAGCTCCTTTGCTACATTAAATCTTCAACTTCTTTTGTTTTGGGGTTAACGCTGTACCAGCCCCATGTGGCAGTATGGCCTTCTTTTGTTTCTGCGTTGTCTATGACAATTTCGTAAACTTGAAAAATATAATTGCCTTTTTCATCTTCTCGATCAAATTGTATCGTTAAATTTGATGAGTCGTTCATCTTAATAAATTCGGCAACTAATTCTTTGCCTTCTTCTTTGGTTAATTCCGTGGACTCATTGGTTTCTTTAGTTTCAGATTGTTTGTCCGTTTCTTCAGGTTTCTCCGTTTCAGAAGTGTTTCCTGTTTGATCCTCGCTTTGTACCGTTTTATCAATCAGTTTTTTTGCTTCACTCTTAAGCTTACTTGTCGATGGCTGATTTGATTCAGTCACTTCTCGGAAAAGGCTGTGTGCCTCTTTATATTGTTTTTGCGAAAGCAAAACTTTTCCTTCTTCTAGTTTTAATGTCATTTCTTCACTTTCTTTTATGGCTTTACTTACTTCCTTCTTCAGCTCTTTCGCTTGTTTATGAACGTCTTTCCCCTCAGACTCACTCGTTTTATACTTGATTACTTTATCTAATAAAGTAAGAGCAGTTGGATAATCTGACGTTTCATAGGCGGTCATTGCTTTACTCATAGCTGCTGACATGTTACGAAGATCTTTTGCTTCAGCGGAATCATTATCTTGATAAGCCTTATCGAATGCTTCAGAAGCTTCTAAATAATGTTGTTTCTTTAATTCATTCCTGCCTAACTCCATGTTCGTCTCATAGGCACGTGTTGTACAACCCGCTAACAGACTTAAAGCAAGTAGAAATAATAGAGCTTTTTTTCGCATGGTATCCTCTCCAATCCTCTTTCTAATTGGTTCATTATACCATTATAATAGTTTCCTTTTCAGTGAATAGGGTTAAAACATTCAAAATTGTGGTAAAAGAATAGTACTAAAGAAAATGAGGAGATGGACATGATGAATTCCGAAAAACAAGCCTATTTCGTTGATCTCGTAAGTGGAGATATTCTTGAAAAGCCGCTGATTGAAGAAAATCCAAACTTTAGAATATACGCAACTGAAGAGGAATTAGCTGATTTGAAATTACAACTTGAAAAAAGTCATACGGCAGACTTACAAGCACACATCCGATCACTTATTCCCTATGTTCCTTATCACAAAGATAAACCAAATGATCAGTACGATGCGTCTCTAAAACACATTCATCAGTAGGATTAACGGAAAGAAAATGCTGAAGATTAATATGCTTGTGCGTAAAATGGTTTCGATTCCTTTTACAGCAATATAAGTAGAAATAAGAATTATTAATGTAAAGATTGCCCATGTAGGGGTATTGGCTAAAAAGATAATCGTGGTCAATTCTGCATAAGCGTTAATGAGTTCAATAGTAGTTACGATAAAGTAAAGTAGGACAGGAAATAGTAAGATGAAAGAAAGAGTTTTACCTATGCCCTTCAAAATACTGATGATATCTTGTTGAGGAAAATAAGACAGACCCTTTAGGTAAAGCCATAAAAAGAAAATAAATATAAGACTTTGGATTAAAATCGGTTCCCAATGACCTTGATGTGTACTGGTAATGATTCTTTCCGGATAAATGAAAAACATAAGGCCCAAATGGGACATTGCCCCCATGCATATGACCTGAAGGCTTTTATCCAATTTCCCTCCTCCTCTTAGCAAAACTAGTGTATGGAATTCCAAATATCACTCGACTTGCAAAATAAGCGCTTATGAATACCAAACCGGTTAATACACCCAACACTCCATAAATCGACGCAAAAATAACAATTACATACTTAAGTAAGCGAAGAATTAACGCATTTTGAAATCCAATAACGGTTGAATTCGCAATTGAAGTTGCTGCCACAACGATAATTAAAAGGTTGCTGACTAGTTTTGCATCCACTACTGCCTGTCCGATGACAATTCCCCCTACCATTGTGACGGTTGGACCGATACTAAGCGGAAGTCTTATACTCGCTTCAACAATTAATTCTATAATAAGGAGCATTAGCGTCATTTCAACAAAGGGAGGATAGGGTATTCCTTCCCTGCTCTGAGCAATCGATAGAGCCAGTTCAACTTTTAATACCTCAGGATTTACCGCAACCAGTGCTACATAGAGGGCTGGAAAGGTAAGGGTAACAAAAGCACCCAGAACACGTAAGAACCGCATAGCGCTCATTATGGGGATAGAATAGTTACGGTCATTTGCCTGGGCAAACATATCCCATAAAAGATGCGGCAAGATAAGCGCGAAGGGAAACCCATCAACAAATAGAATAACCCTTCCTTTGTTTAGACAATCTACTGTTTCCAAAGGCATTTCTGTCATATTAAACTGAGGAATAACCTCCCATTTTCGGATACCCATAAAACGATAAAGATGCTGAAGATAGAAAATATTTTTCTGTTGATTTACTTCAATATGTGAAATAATTTTTTTGATCATATCTTTATCTGCACAGTTTTCCAAATAAACGATTGTTAACTTCTTTTTTTGATCACTTCCGACTGTATAAGTCTTAACAGAAAGTTGGTCCGAGTAAACTTTTTTTCTCACTAATCCTATATTTGTTGACATATCTTCGATAAAAGAATCTAAGGGACCTTGTATTACGTTTTCATTAGTCGGCTGTTCAATAGAACGGTTCAATTCCTTAGGAAGTGGTTCGAACAGGAACATTTTATTTTGTTCTTTTGAAAACACAATGAGTTTTCCTTGAAGAATAGAATCAATTGCTTCTTCACAATTTATTTCAACCAGCCTTCTGTTGAAAAAAGTTCTTTTTACTAGTGTTATTTCAGTAGTGGGGTCCATCCCTTTTTTCAACATTTCTTTTGTATTTACAAGGTCAACTAGTGAATTTAAACCAAGCAAAAGGACGGCTTCGCTATCTACAGTAAATGGTTCTTTGAAAAAGTCTTCTGCATTTTTAAATGCCTCATTTATATCTACCAGTAAAGATTTCATGATTTCTCATTTTCCCCTTTGGTTATTGTTTCTAATTTCATCTTCTCCCTTTTTTTGTGATTTATCCCAATAATCCAAACAAATAAACAGAAAAACCTACTATCATAAGGTAATGTAGATGTATTCTTACTATTAAATGCTCTGCACCTGTGTAATGCAGAATAGAAGTAAAGAACTTTGCAATGAATTTGTACAGAATTCTGCATGAGAATCTCATGCAAATAAAAAAAGGACTTGCTAGTCACCCGAGGCCACTAAAAAACTTGTCATTTTTTCAAAGTGACAAAATAGATTCATCAAAAAAAGCCGATTCACATTCCAATATAGAATGTGAATCGGCTTTTTTTGAAGGAATTGCCTAGCCTTTACCAGAGAGATGTAAACATCCTCCATTTAAAATAGGAACATTTCGCACAACTAAACTGCCCCTTTAGCTCTTTAAGAAAAAGGCTGCCTTAGCAACCTTCCCCATGAAAATTTTACATATTGAATACAAGTAATCTCTTATTGGCGTTGCATGATTCTTATATTTAAAACCGACCGACCTTTCTAGTTTAAATTAAGTTCAATTATGCTGTTTAAGAGATACCTTTAATGATTTGAGTTAAGCCCTCACTAATTGGTGTAGCTGACCGTCCAATAAGTTTTTCAAAATCATTGCTTTCTACTTCAAGTGTGCCTTCTCGAACGCCTTTTTGGATATCAATGAGCATAGGAATAAGGAAATCAGGTAAGCCAACACTTTTCATAATATCAGCATAAGTAGCATCATCAACCTGTTGAACAGGTACTTCTTTACCCAATACATTACCAACTGCAAATGCAAGTTCTTCCTGAGTCAATAACTTGCCAGAAAGCTCATAGATTGTATTTTCGTGTCCGTTACCAGATAGTACCGATGCCGCAGCTTCTGCATAATCTTGTTGTAGTGCCCATCCTACCTTGCCATTTCCTGCTGATGTCACCCAAGGAGCTCCTGCTTGAACACCTTGAATACTTGAAATTTCATTCTCCAAATACCAGTTGTTGCGTAAGAAGGAGTATGGAATGCCTGTTTTCAGAATGGATTCTTCTGTTGCCTGATGCGTTGGAGCAAGAAAATTTTTACTTTCCTTAGCATTGGCCAAGCTAGTATAAGCAATAAATTTAACTCCAGCACGCTCTGCCGCAACTACCGCATTTGAATGCTGACGTATCCTTGTTTCATTGTCTCCATCCGCAGAAATAATTAACAAGCGATCAATTCCTGCAAAAGCTGTATCCAATGTTTCTGGACGATCAAAATCTCCTTGACGTACGTCTACTCCGCGAGTTCTTAATTCTTCAGCTTTCTCTGGATTTCGCACACTTACAGCCAGTTGATTAGCTGGTACAGTTTTCAATAAAGTTTCTACAACTTTCGTTCCCAACTTTCCTGTTGCTCCTGTTACTAATATTTTCATTTGGTATTCCTCCAATAATTTTTTATATTCAAATTAAACATCCATTAACCTGTATCTATTTCTAATACATGTATTTATAATAGATACATGTAGTTGTCTTGTCAACCAATTTATAAACCTTTTATATTTTCTTCAAATTTTAAGGTATAATACGTTGTAATCAAATTAAATACATGATTAATCTGTGTAATAAACTTTGCGATGAAGTAAAAGGTAGGTGAATGATATGTCCATCAGCAGCCGATTTACCGTTGGTGTTCATATATTAGCTCTTATTGAATTAAATAAAGAGGGAATAAGCTCATCGGAGTTCTTAGCGGGGAGCGTAAACACGAACCCAACCTTGATAAGAAAAATTATGGGTATGTTAAAAAAGGCAGGGTTAATTGAAGTACAACCTGGTATTGCAGGGGCAAAACTAGCCAAGGAACCTTCTTATATAACATTACTTAACGTTTATAAGGCGGTCGATGTTGTGCAGGAAAAAGAATTGTTTAGTGTGCATGAAAATCCGCACCCTGATTGCCTTGTGGGCAGGAACATTCAAGATTCGATCACTCCTGTATTGTCAACAGCTCAATTTGCTATGGAAAAGGTACTGGGAAATGTAACCATTGAAGATATTGCTAAGGATATTGTTGAAAAAGAAAAACTGAAAATACAATAATAAATTAATAAAAGACATTCTTGAAAACAGAATGTCTTTTTTTCGTAGTCCAAATCCCTTCTTTAACCTGCCCTGCACCGTTTGTTGCATAACAATAGGAGCTACTGATTCGCTTGGTAATGAAGTAAAGCCCCCGTTAACTTAAGTGAATAACTTCACAAATCCTCTTTTTTATTTAATTAAGAAAATCAAAACGCCATAGAAAAGACCATATCAAAATTTAATTATATGGTCCGAATGTATCTTGTGTTTAGTTTTCACCTGGGAAAAGGACTGCTAAAATAACAACATCCTTATCAATTAACTTGTAATAAACTCTAAATTTCTTTCTTAACCACTACCATTTAGCTTTCTATGCAAAATTTAGACCCTTAGCGAGCCACGGAACCCTCTGGCAGCATAGTAAGAGTCCGCACCGTTGTGATACACGAAAACGTGCCCGAAGCGAAAATCACAAAAAAGGGCACCGCCGAGTTCTCTAATATTAGAGGGTGTTTGCACCCAACTCGACGTTTTCTTATCAAAATTTTCAAGTTTCTGCAACGCTCGATATTGTTCTTCCGTTAATAGTTCAATGCCCATGGCAGTTGCCATATCAATAGCGTTATTTTCTGGTTTATGTTTTTTCCTTGACTCCAGCGCTTCGCGGTCGTAACAAACACTTCTGCGACCTTTAGGACTTTCCGCTGAACAATCATAAAAAATGTATTCGTCCTTCTTTTTATCATGACCAACAACATTTGGTTCACCTCCAGTTCTTTCCATTTCACTGAGCGACCACAGTTTTTCAGTATTAGCTTCAAGCTTTGCTTGGACTTTAGCCCATTCAAGACCTTTATGGCGGTTCATGTTTTTCTCAAAACGGGCTTTCAATGCTCTGAGTAATTCTTCACGTTGTTCTAGTGACAATCCCTTTTTATTGCTGACTTTATTTCTCTCTGTCATATTAGTTTCCCCCTTATTGTTTTTACTCATAATGGTTTAAGTATTTCCAAGACTTACAGGCGAAGTCCTAAGCTTAGAAATGCCTTTCTTAGCGAAGGGATGTGCTTGCGGCTGACTTCTTGTCTAAGCTACTTCGAGACTCTTCTTGTAAGTTCCTGCCCGATAGTTCAATACCTACCGTTTTCATTTCTATAATCAAGGCAACAATTCCTCTAAAATAACCGATAAGGAGGAATTATTTTGTTATTATCAAAAGCCTGGGAACTTTGTGAATCGGATAAAAGGTTGAAGGATTTTCTCCTCAGACATTAAAAGCGTATAGGCTCCAATCTAAGCTACTTATCCAACACTTTAACGATGTGAATATTGAATCTGTGACGACTGATCAGTTGAAGGAATACTTAGCAAAATCCAGTAAACACCTAAAGCCATCAAGTTTAGCTGGATCGAATTCGATTCATTAAATCGATATTTCGTTGGTCACACGAGGAAGGGCATATACCCAAAAATACAGGTGCGAAAATCAAAGAACCTAAACAAGGAAAAAGGATTCCAAAATTCCTCACGGAGAAAGAAATTGAACATTTGAGGGAAGTCTGTTTTACTCCAATGAAAAAATCATTATTCGAATTTATGTTTCAACAGGTTGTAGAATAGAAGAAATTGTTTCTCTTGAAAAGAATTGTATTAATTAGTCAAATCGTTCTGCCATTGTCCTTGGAAAGGGAGATTTGTCATTTATTATTAAACCTTAAAAATGTATAACGCAGTCCTAAAATTAGAACAGGGTTAACATAAAATTGTTGTTTAATTGTTGATAAAAACACTTCACCGAACAACTATTTCGAAATAAAGTTACTTCTGCATTATCTGAATAAGGTTGCCGCATGTATCGTCGAAGACAGCTATTGTGACTTCGCCCATTTTTGTCGGCTCCATAGTAAAATTCACGCCGTTTTCCAATAATCGGTCGTACTCTTTACGAATATCTGCAACGCCAAACATTGTTGCTGGGATGCCTTCGGCAAATATCTTCTTTTGATACTCTTTGGCGGCTGGATGGTTATTCGGTTCGAGCAAAAGCTCAGTACCATCTTGTTCATCGGGAGAAACAAGCGTTATCCACCTAAATTCTCCTGCGGGAACGTCATGCTTTTTTACAAAGCCCAAGGTTTCTGAATAAAACTCCAGTGCCTTGTCTTGATCTTGTACGAATATACTGGTAACAATGATTTTCATACTTTTTTGCCTCCTTTGATATTTGCCATGTATGTTGCTCTGGTAACAATCTGGCTACAAGCAAAACAACACACATTCGTCAGAAGTCTTGTTCCGAATTTATCATAACACTTTAATCAGTATCTCGAAATCAAGTCTTCCATAATCCTGCTCCGTTGGTGAAACAAGGGTGCAATTTCTTATTTTAGATAAGCACCCGATAGTTTAAGTATATTTTTCACAAACTTTGTCGATTTTACATTATTAACTTTATTCATTACAGGAATGCTGCCCCTTTAACTGCATAACAAAAAAGAAGCTGATCTCAGCTTCTTTTAATTGAAGTAAAGCACCTGTTAGCACAATGTTATTATAGTGGTGGATTTTCTACACCTAAATGAATCCAATCTTCTTTTGGTGGTCCATAAACCCCAAAAGGTTTTATTCCTGCTTGACGCATAAGAACTGTAACTTGTCCGCGATGATGAACGATGTGTTTGATTAGTCCCATAATAATCATAGCATTTGTTTCTTCTCTCCCAAATGCATTTTGCACTTGCTTTAGAGTTTCATCCGTCCATTGTTCTTCAATCATTTTTGCTGAATATGAACTTACATTTCTAAATGTCTCAGCAATTTCTTTTGCTGAAGTTGGGACGTTTTCTGCATTTTCTACCACATTGATTTTTAACCCAAAATTAGCTAAGTATTCTGGAATACTTGTTGTTAAATGCCACGCAATTCTTCCTAAAGTACGACCTTTTGGATAAACTAATTGGTCTAATGAATCATCCTGT
>NZ_AJTN02000255.1 GCF_000305495.1 Peribacillus psychrosaccharolyticus ATCC 23296
TAAAGGTGACTTGCATGCAATGGCTAGTAAAGTTCATCCGTTATTTGGTATTATTTTTACTACTATTCTATATTTAGCTATTGGACCTTTATTCGCTATTCCAAGAACCGGGAGCGTATCTTATGAAATCGGTGTTAAACCATTCTTAGGTAATGATGTTGGCTTTATGCCATTACTAATTTTCACACTGATTTTCTTTGCAATAACTTGTTTCTTTTCTCTAAACGCTTCAAAAATTGTTGATATTGTTGGTAAAGTTTTAACACCGCTGTTATTGATTTTTATCGGAATTCTAATTGTTACAGCAATTGTTAATCCACTTGGGGACTTTAAAGCGCCTACTGAAACGTATATGGACAATGCATTCTTTAAGGGTTTCCAAGAAGGGTATCTAACGATGGATACGCTGGCCTCTTTTGTTTTTGGAATCATTGTGATAAATGCAATCAGAGACAAAGGGATCACATCTAAGAAGCAAGTTATGTTCACATGCATGAAAGCAGGGTTAATTGCTGCAGGACTGCTTGCTATTATCTACACAGCACTTACCTATATTGGAGCATCGAGTGTTGGAAAACTTGGTTTATTAGATAATGGAGGTACCGTTTTATCTGGTGTATCTACTTATTACTTTGGGCCTAATGGGAGATTATTATTAGGATTAATTGTAGTCGCCGCCTGCTTAACGACAAGTATTGGTTTAATTACAGCTTGTTCATCGTATTTTCATAAAATTTTCCCTAGTATTTCTTACAAAAAAATCGCGATAATTTTGTCCGTATTCAGTGCACTTTTTGCAAACGTAGGGTTAATGAAGTTGATTGCGATTTCCGTACCTGTTTTGACAGCCATCTATCCGATTGCAATTTGTTTGATTTTCTTAACATTCTTGAATTCCGTATTTAATGGCCGTTCAGAAGTGTATATTGGCTGTATCGGGTTGACATTTATTGTTAGTTTGTTTGATGGATTAAATGCAGCAGGGATAACAATCAAATTTATTGATGATTTGTTCAATACAATCCTTCCGCTGTACTCCGTTGGACTAGGTTGGATTCTTCCAGCGATTATGGGCGGCATATTAGGATATTTGGTCACAATGGTGACTTCTAATAAAGAATATGTATAAGTGAAAAACAAAAACAGGCTGTCGAGAAACCCTCGACTGCCTGTTTTGATTTGCCCTTCTTTTTTCAGTGAATTAATATAAGGACAAATAAATGAGGTGATTTGTTGGAGAGTTTCACCATGGCTGTAATTAGTATTATTCAAGAAATACCAGAAAGTAAAGTAATGACCTATGGACAAATAGCTAGGTGTGCGGGCAACCCTAGAGCAGCGAGACAAGTGGTTAGGATTCTGCACTCAATGAGCGAAAAATATAATCTTCCTTGGCATAGGGTCATTAACGCAAAAGGGGAGTTAGGGATAAAAAATCCGGATTTATTGGCTGTTCAAGTATTTGCTTTAGAGCGTGAGGGAATTGTGATTACAGGAGGGAATCGGGTCAATCTTAATCGGTATCAATATAACCCATGAAAAAAAGAACCTGAAAGTTAATTCAGGTTCTTTCTGTGTAAGCTTATAATATCCACATGCCAATAAGACCGCAGACAATGCCAAGAACGACAACAGACGCCACTACAAAGGCAAGCACACGTTTTGGGAAGGACTTACTCACAATGATTAACGATGGAAGACTGATCGCGGGCAGTGTGACTAATAACGCTGCTGCGGGACCGCCTCCAAGTCCGAAAAGCATCATGGTTTGGATAATTGGAATTTCTGCTGCAGTAGGAATGACGAACAACATACCAGTAAGAGCAAAAAGGATAATGGCAATGATACCAGTTGCCGCTGCACCGCTCATTTCTGGGAATAACCAAACGCGGGCTGCACCTAGAAGTAAGACAGACAATACATAAGCTGGAACAACATATAAAACCATCATGCCTAGGCTTTTCATCCACCTGGTTAGAAATGATCCCTCAGGCTGTTTCTCTTGGCTTGCGATTACCTCATCAAGATCTACAGGTTGAACGTCTTTTGCAAATCGGTTTGCTAAGTAGCTGACACCAAACACGAGAATTAAGCCAAATACAACGCGTAATACGGTGAATTTCCATGACAATACGAAGGTCATGAAAATTAATGTCGCAGGATTAAGGACAGGGTTACCAAGCCAAAATGCCAAGGCTGCTCCTACGGAAGCATTACTTTTTCGAAGGCCTACTGCTAAAGGAGCTGCACAGCATGTGCACATCATTCCTGGCAAAGAAGCAAGTCCAGCAATGGCCGTGCTGCCAAAAGATGTTTTCCCAAGAACTTTTAACAGCCATTGTGCAGGTAAAAGTACTTGAATCAAGGAACCAAGAAGAATGCCTAGTACGGCAGCTTTCCAAACGGATTGGAAGTAGGTAACACCATAGCTCCAAGCACTATCCCATGAAAAGGGGGTATTTGATATATCACCAAGTATTGAATCTCCAATCGAATGAGTATCAATAGCTAAAATTGATTTATTATAATACGGCCACCATTTAACGTAGATTAATCCAACTACGGCAATTAATAGGAAAATAAAAATAAACCAACCTGTTTTTTTATTTCCTGCCGGTTGTGAAACTGAACTATTTGCTTGCACGATGGAACCTCCAGTAAAATTATATAATTAGATTGCGGTAAAAGTATATCATATAACTCATTGGTTTTAGGATTCTTTGCTTAGTAAATTTGGGAAATGTATGTGAAATGTAAATGATAAGCCAATACTACTAGTAAATACCTTTAAGATATTCAAATATTTTTCTGACTATTTTGAATATAAAAATGTTAATAATTTAAGACAGGAATTAAGGTTTATTTTTATTTGTGATCTATAATAGTAGTATATACAGACCTAGAAAAAGAAAGGTTGTTGTCAAATGACACACTCAAATAAAGTTAAATTAACCTCTTTATCTTCTAAAGGAGGCTGTGGATGTAAAATTGGTCCTGCTGACTTAGCAGAAGTTATGCGTTCGCTCCCCAAGCAAGCAGCAAATCCTAATCTTTTAGTTGGACTTGATACAAGTGATGATGCCGGTGTATACCAGTTGACTGATGAGTTAGCGTTAGTTCAGACGTTGGATTTCTTTACACCGATTGTGGATGATCCGTATGATTTTGGACAAGTAGCAGCAGCAAATGCATTAAGTGATATTTATGCAATGGGCGGGAAGCCGCTGACGGCTTTAAATATTGTGGCATTTCCCATTTCAGTTTTGGATAAGGAAGTCTTAGCCGATATTCTCCGTGGAGCAGGCGATAAATTAAAAGAAGCCGGAGCCACACTTGTGGGAGGTCATTCGATTGATGACAAAGAACCAAAATTCGGGTTAGCAGTAACCGGTTTAGTTCATCCTGATAAGGTTAGAGCCAATTCTGGAGCTGTACCGGGTGATTGTTTGATTCTGACTAAACCGATTGGAGTTGGGATTTCAACAACTGCCATTAAAAACAACTTCTTAACTGAAGAGGAAATTACACGGGTAACGAAAGTAATGACTACGTTAAATAAAACAGCCGCAGAAATAATGGAACCATTTGCTGTACATGCATGTACAGATGTCACTGGTTTTGGATTATTAGGACATGCTTCTGAAATGGCCAAGGGAAGTAACGCCGGCATTCAGATTTATCAAAAACAAGTACCGCTTTTAAATCGTGTTAGAGAGCTTGCGGAAAAAGGTGCAATCCCTGGTGGAACAAAAAATAATTTTGCTCATTTAGAAGGTTCGGTTACTTTCTCAGAGACAATTGATCAAATTGATCAATATATTCTGTGTGATGCCGTTACGTCGGGCGGGCTCTTAATTTCAGTTTCTGGAGACCAAGCTGAAGAATTGCTTGAATCTATGATTAAAGCTGGAGTTGAGGCAAGCATAATTGGCGAGGTGACAAGTATTCACCCGGGTCATATTATCGTTGAGTAATTTTTTAGATACAGAAGGGCGGAAGCATCATTGTTTCAAGATATGAACATAGATGAATTGTTGGCTTTAAGGGAAAAGAAAGATATTGTATTAATTGATGTACGATCACCATCTGAGTTCAGAGAGGCAACCATCCCAGGCAGTTATAATATTCCCCTGTTTGATGACGCCGAACGAGCTGAGGTTGGGACAATTTATAAACAGATAAGCAACCAGGCGGCGAAAAAAAGGGGTTTAGAAATTGTCTCAGCAAAGCTGCCAAACTTCATTGAAGAATTTCAGGGAATTGAGGGCCAAAAGGTTGTCTTTTGCTGGAGAGGCGGAATGCGAAGTAAAACGACTGCTACCCTTCTAAGTTTAATGGACGTACATGTCTGTCGTCTTCAAGGCGGAGTCAGGGCTTATCGGAAGTGGATTGTGGATCAGCTGGAAAAGATAGAAGTTAAAGCTGAACCAATTGTCTTGAACGGGTTTACCGGATCAGGCAAAACAGTTATCTTGCATAAGCTCGAGGAAATGGGGCATCCAGTTTTAGATTTAGAAGGGATCGCTAACCACCGAGGCTCAATATTTGGTCAGATTGGTCTTGAACCAAATAACCAAAAAAGTTTTGATGCCCTGCTGGTGGAGAAACTGATAGAACTGCAAAATGCACCTTATATTTTGTTCGAAGCCGAGAGTAAACGAATAGGGAAAGCAACTATGCCTCAATTCCTTGTTGATAAGAAGGAGCAGGGCTTTCAGGTGTTTGTCGACATGCCAGTAGACGAGCGGGTACGTCATATTATTGAAGACTATCAGCCTGAAAATCACCATGCCGAATGTCTGGAGGCTTTTAGGAAAATTAAAAATAGAATCCATACGCCAATTGCTGCTCAAATTGATGCGGATTTGTCTTCAGGTAATTATGCCTCAGGTGTCCGTCTGCTTTTAGAGCATTATTACGATCCAAGATATAAACATACTGCTGAACAATTTGCCCAAAACCGCAGAATCACTATTCAGCCCAAAAATGCTGATCAAGCTGTGGAACAGATTATTACTATCCTTCGTACTAAGTTTAAAACGGCCGTTTCATAAATTTTTCTTTTTTAAATGGTTTTTATTTACAGACTCCGATTGATGTTGTAAGGTTAAAGTAGATGAATGAGAAAGGGACGGTACTAGAATATGAAGTTATAATCTTGTTTTTTAGGAATTTACTCATGAATAAAAAAATGAGGAACCTGGAGAATGGGATTAGTCTGTCCTTTTACTTATTACAGTAGCAATCGTACACTAGTTTGTATGGTTTCTTTACCTTGTATAAGTCGGCCATTATGGCTTATTTGAACCTCTCCAGGTTTACTGGGGAGGTTCTTTGTGTAGAAAACCTCCTCATAAAAAACAACTAAGGAATATGGGGTGTTTGTATGGTATTAATTCAAGTACATCAGCTTAAAAAGAGTGTAGGAACAAGGGTAATTTTAGATGAGCTTTCATTTGACATACATGAGGGAGATAAGATTGGATTAGTTGGCTGGAATGGTGCTGGCAAAACAACATTGGTCAAAATTCTGATGGGACTCGTCGAACCTGACACGGGAACGGTGAAAAAAATTCCCGCATCACTATCAATCGGTTATCTGCCGCAATCTACAGAACAGTTTTCATTTGAAGGGGAATTGAATGAATCCGGTGAGACACTTTTAAAATCGGCTAGTCAGCTTGGTTTAACGAAGCCGCGCTGGATAGACAGCGAAACAAAGTATTTAAGCGGTGGTGAAAAGCTCAAACTATCACTTGCAAAAATTTGGGCTAATCACTCACAATGCCTGCTGCTCGATGAACCAACTAATCATCTTGATAGTAAAGGAATTAATTGGCTGATTACTGAAGTAAAATCTTACAGTGGTGCGGTACTGATTATCTCACATGACCGTTATTTCTTGGATCAAACGGTTAACAAGATATTCGAATTGGAAAAGGGAAAGTTAAACATGTATAACGGTAACTATTCAAGTTATCACAAGGAAAAACAAGACCAAATGATGCGGCAGCAGCACGAATTTGATAAACAGCAAAGAAAAATTGCCGATATTCAACAGCAAGTGAAAACATTAAGGCAATGGTCTGATAAAGCGCATCGGGAAGCTGGAAAGGGCGGTTCCAATGCAGAAAATCGTCAAGCTGGGTTAAGAGAACATGAACGGGTAAAGGCTAAAAAAAAGGATAGTCAAATAAAGTCGAAAATAAAGAGACTTGATCTGGAGTTATCTCAGCATACGGTGGAAAAGCCGGATGAAGAGATGAAGGTATCGTTCAATTTTGAGTCTACCAACAAACACGGAAAACGGGTCGTAGAAGCTAAGGATTTAAAGAAACAATATGGCAAACGAGTGATCTTTGATAAAAGTCATTTTTACGTAATGAATGGAGAGAAAGTCGGTCTCATGGGGTTGAATGGTGCTGGGAAAACAACTCTAATTAACCTATTGCTCGGGAAAGAGAAACCGACAACAGGCACCCTTTGGAAAAGTGAATCCATGAAAGCGGCTTACCTAAGTCAAGATGTGAATGATCTTCCTTTAGAAAAAACAGCATTAGACTATTTACAGAACGATCGAGAGAAACAATTAAAAGCACGGACACTATTCGCCAATATGAATATGAAAGAAGATAAACTGATTAAGCCTATGGCTGAATTGAGTCTGGGCGAACGAACGAGAGTAAAGCTGGTTCAGATGATTCTTCAGGAATATGATTTGCTGATACTAGATGAACCAACTAACCATCTTGATTTACCAAGTCGGGAACAGTTGGAAGAAACATTAGAAAGCTTTACGGGCACATTGATTATTGTTTCTCACGATCGGTATTTGATTAATAAGCTGTGTAATAGGCTCCTTGTCATTGAAAACCAAAGAATACAGCGGATTGACATGGGAATGGACGAATATGAAGGCAGTAAAAAGCCTGTTAATCAGGATGAGAAAGAGCGGTTGGAAGAGCTGTCGCTGATTGAAACCAAAATAACAGAACTGCTCGGGAAAATCAGTTTCGTAAAACCAGGAACGGAAGAGTATCTTCGCTTTGACCATGAACTAATAGAGCTGATGAAGAAGAAGCAACGAAGAAAAGGATAAACAGTAAGCAAACACCATCCGAGTTGGGGGGTGTTTGCTTTGTCTTAGAACCAAATTACTTTATAATGATAAGTAGGTAAATAAAATTATAGAATAATAATATAACGCGAAAGAGTAAGGAATATATCGGAGGATGAACAGGCAGATGAAAATAGAGTTGGGAAACAGACCGGCCTTTATCGAAGAAGAATTAAAGAAAATTCAGGCGCAGGTATTACCATTGTTAAAGAAAAATTCCACGTTTAGTACCTTGTCATTTATGCTGATTATTTTTTCACTGATGAATCTTATTTATCTTATGTTCATGCAGCCATCGGGTACAACATCCAAAGTCAGCATTGGCTTTTTTGCCCTTACAGGTGCGCTGGGAATGGCACTTTCCAAGGAAAGTAAGCTGTTGAATAAGGAAATTCTTAAGAAAAGCAGAGTGTATATAGAAAAAAGGATTCAAGCAGGGAGTTACTTGAGTGATCAACGTAAAGCTGCTTACCAAAAACAAATAGCGGAACAGCCAGTTTTGGTTATGAAACATTTTATTGAATTTTTAGCAGAAGAAGAGCGCACTAAAAAAAGAATGAATCCCTAGTAAAAAGAGGCTGTACCGAGTACAGCCTCTTTAATGTTATTATTTTATTTTTTGTACACGGCCTACTTGACCATCCGTCAATCGGACTTTTATACCGTGGGGATGGGTACTTGAATTAGTTAAGATATCCTTAACCGTACCAGTCGTTAGCTTCCCTGTTCGCTGGTCTGCTTTTAAAACAATTTCAACCTCAATGCCCGGCTTAATATCCTTGCGATTTTGTCCGTTCATTATACACCGGTCCTTCTATGTTGGTTATTCGGTTTTTTTGGAAGCTGACTTTTCATTTTTTGGGTTTGAACGGGACCCGTATTTAATTTTCCTGCTGACCCCTGCCCCTTCTTATTAGCGAGCTGCTCCTTGATGGCCTCTTGGAGACTGATTTTCTTTTTTTGTTCTGACATTAAACATTCCTCCTGAACAGGCTTTATTGTATATACAGTATAGCCTATTTTACAGGTAATATGGAACAAAACATATTCTTAATAAAAGAAATAATCATCTGGATTTTTTGCCGAAGGATTTTAATTGAGCTGAATTGGTGCTCTTACACTCGTATGCATTAGGAAAGCGGTTTAAAAAATCTGTTTCTTAAAAGTTGCTGATTATTATTTTTTTGGTAAGATATAAATAATTATTTAAAATAACAGAGACAATTATGTTAACAGGGAGGATTGTATGAAATTAGTGTACGAGAAAGACTATGGTGTAAAAGAATTTATAAATAAAAACAAAGACATATTTAAAGAAAAATTATTATCAGAAGCAGTAAATGTACGAAGTAAAATTGAAGAAATCTTATTAATCGGGAATATTGATTTATTAAATAATGCTAATAAATTGACGGTGTATATTGTCGAAGAGAGAGAAGAAGAACTGATTAGCTTTGCCAAACAGGAAGGGGTCGTTTGGGCAACGCATGCACTTACTCTATCTTTTAAGTTAGAATGGGTCCATGCCATTAGAAGAACCATTTGGGATTTTTTCTTCCATTATAATAATTTTACTAATCAATCACAGGAAGTAAAAGAATTCTTTAACTTGGAAAAGAAAATTAATGATCAAATTGATACGTTTTTAAATACTTTTATTGTAAGTTATTCTGATTATAAGGATAAATTGATTAGAAGGCAGAAAGAAATGGTTGAGGATTTATCCGTACCGATTATTCCAATTACTCCGACGGTGTGTATTCTCCCGTTAATTGGTTCAATTGATTCGTTTAGAACACAGATAATAGAAGAAAAAGTTCTAATTGAAATCGGCCGATTACGGATTCAGACCTTGATTATGGATTTATCGGGAATAGCTAAAATGGAAGCAAACGTTATTGATAACCTCATGAAAATCATTGATGGTACATCGATGATGGGATGTAAAACGACGATTACTGGGCTCCGGCCGGAAATCGTTCGAGAAGTAATTAACCTTGGCCTTTCTTTTGACAAAAACGTAGAAACGAAAGGAACCTTACAGCAGGCATTAAAGGATTATTTAATAATTGACTAAACCAGCTGAGAAAGCTGGTTTTTTTCAGTTTTTAGATAAGATTTGTTGACCAAAGCAGACTTGACGCATACACTATTAATAAACATATGAATACTTGCTCATATATAGTTTGTGAAGGGAGTCAACATGGATACTAATTATGTTATGAAAAATTTAAAAACAATAGATATTGAAGTGTGCGGCCAGACAGTCATCCATCCGGATATCATACAGCAGGTGAAGTCGAAGATGCCTGATCAGGAAGCAGTCAAAAATTTAGCTGAACTATTTAAAATTCTTGGAGATCCTACACGAACAAGAATTCTTTATGCACTATATGACTCCGAAATGTGTGTATGTGATTTAGCCGCTTTATTTTCAATGAGTCAATCATCTATTTCTCATCAACTTCGGGTGCTAAAACAAGCAAAGCTGGTCAAATACCGTAAAGAGGGAAAAATGGTTTTTTATACACTTGCAGATAATCATGTGATAACAATCTTTGAACAGGCATTTCAACATGTAAATGAAGGATAACGCTAGGAGGTGAGGAAATGGCTGAATCAGGAGTGAAAAAAGAGTATCTTTTAGAAGGATTAGATTGTGCTAATTGTGCAGCGAAAATCGAAAGAAATGTGAGTGGATTAACGGGTGTAACAAATTGTTCCGTTAATTTTGCAACGAAGACTCTTAAGCTAGAGACCGAGCCAGATAAAACTGGACAGATTATTGCTTCTACAGAGAGCATCATTAAAAAGCTTGAACCTGATGTGAAAATGAAAGATAAAAGTAAACCCGTTTTGTCTCGTCAGACATTTTATCTAGAAGGATTGGATTGCGCGAACTGCGCTATGAAAATTGAAAAACAAGCAGGTTTATTAACGGGCGTGTCGACGTCACATGTTGATTTCGTTTCAAAGAGACTTAGTTTAGGTACTGAAAAATCCGACGATCTAACCTCTAAGATTAGTGAGATAGTTAGAAAGCTAGAGCCTGATGTCGTGGTAATTCCAGAACAGGACTATAAATCAGCAAAGGAAGACGACAATCATAATCACGGATCTTCAGGGATAAAGATGTTATGGATGAGAATTGCGGCAAGTGCCGTGTTAACGTCAATTGCAGTTTTTGCAGATCTGCCATTTTTCGCAGAACTAAGTATGTTTATACTAGCTTATATCTTTGTCGGCGGTGATGTACTACTGAAAGCCGGAAGAAACATATTCCGCGGCCAAGTATTTGATGAGAATTTTCTTATGGCGATTGCAACCTTAGGCGCCTTTGCTATCGGAGAATACCCTGAAGCAGTGGCCGTTATGTTATTTTATCAGGTCGGTGAGCTGTTCCAGAGCCTGGCTGTGAATAAATCCAGGAGGTCCATTAGTGCTTTAATGAACATTCGTCCTGAATATGCAAATTTAACCACAAAAGATGGCACAATTAAGGTGTCGCCAGAAGAGGTTCATATTGGTGATTTAATTCTGGTCAAACCTGGTGAAAAGTTTCCTTTGGATGGAATCGTAACGTACGGGAATGCTGCTGTTGATACATCGGCACTTACCGGTGAGTCCATTCCTCGGGATGTGGAAGAAGGCAGTGAGGTTTTAAGCGGCTTTATTAATAAAGATGGGGTTGTAACCGTAAAAGTCCAGAAAGAATTCAGTGAATCCGCGGTTTCGAAAATCCTTGAACTAGTAGAAAATGCAAGTAGTAAAAAGGCGCCGACCGAGAATTTTATTACTAAGTTTGCCCGTTATTATACACCGGTTGTTGTAATAACGGCTCTGATACTTGCCGTGATACCGCCCCTGTTAATTTCAGATGCACTGTTCTCGGATTGGATCTACCGCGCATTAGTTTTCCTTGTGATTTCTTGTCCGTGTGCACTTGTCGTTTCGATTCCTCTAGGGTTCTTTGGTGGAATCGGCGGTGCTTCTAAAAAAGGGATTTTGATCAAAGGAAGCAATTATTTAGAAGCATTAAACGATGTGAAATATGTGGTTTTTGATAAAACGGGAACGCTGACTAAAGGTGTTTTCGAAGTGACAGAAATTGCCGCAGCGGCTGGATTTTCTAATGAAGAATTACTGAAATATGCAGCCTTCGCCGAAGTTTATTCGAGCCATCCAATTGCTTTATCCATAAAAAAGGCATATGGAAAAACAGTGGATGAGAAAGTGCTGCAGGACTATCTAGAAGTAGCAGGCCAAGGAATTAAGGTTCAAGCTGAAGGACGGGAAATTCTTGCTGGTAACCGTAAATTGATGATTGAAGAGAAAATCGACTTTACGGAACCAAAAGAAGGTACAGTCGTTCATGTAGCGGTTGATAGAAAGTATGCGGGGTACATCCTGATTTCAGATCAGGAAAAAGATGATGCGAAAACAGCGATTCAGCAACTAAAGGCCTTAGGCATTAAGAAGACAATTATGTTGACTGGAGATGCAAAAGGGGTAGGAGACGCAGTCGGGAAGAATCTTGGGATTGATGAAGTTTATGCCGAGCTGCTTCCGCATCAGAAAGTCGAAGAAATAGAAAAACTATTTAAACGGAAATCACCGAAGGAGAAATTAATATTTGTTGGAGATGGAATTAATGATACACCCGTTCTAGCAAGAGCTGATATTGGCATAGCTATGGGAGGACTGGGTTCAGATGCCGCAATTGAAGCAGCAGATATTGTCATCATGACAGATGAACCCTCTAAAATAGCAGATGCACTTTGTTTGGCAAAACATCATTTTTGCTTTAGGGGTTAAAGCGATCTTTCTTCTTCTTGGCGCATTCGGGATTGCAACCATGTGGGAAGCTGTTTTCTCCGATGTAGGAGTAACTGTCCTTGCTGTGCTTAACTCAATGCGTGTGCTGAAAGTGAAGGATTAACATAGAAATCGAGTGTAGAATCGTTCAGATTATACACTCGATTTTTTTATTTTGTAGTTGCGGATAATAAAAAAATGATTTATATTATTTAAAAGAAAAAAATGGAACAGGAGGGCTTTATATCAAGAGGTTATCTGCCATTTTTTTATCACTTGTATTAATAATTGGCTTTACATTAATGACAAATGAAACAGCGGACGCCAGACCAATTAAAAATAAATCTTATAAAAATTGTATGGCATTAAATAAAGTATTTAAAGGGGGCGTGGCAAAATCTCGGACAACCAAAAATAAAGGAGTCAAAATAAAAAACCAACCATTTGTCTCCAAAACACTCTATAATAAAAATAAAAAAAATGATCGCGATAAAGATGGAATAGCATGTGAACGATAGATACATAGTGAATGGAATAGAGGCACTTGATGCTCATGTTTGTGTGGGAACAGACAAACATGATGCTTCAAGCGCCTTTTTTCTGTTTTCATTTTCTAAGACAAACCCTCTAAAAAAATCTCACCATGGCCATGAGATTTGTTTAATAAGATGCAAAATCCTGTGCACTTCGGGCTTAAAGGTGTGCAGAAGGAAGTAAAACGTGTGCAGAACAGTCTTAAAAGTGTGCAAAACAGACCGAAAAGTGTTCAAATGCATTTTTGGACCTCTGGGGAAAGGTGTCAGCAATGGTGAGAGTACTATTTAGAGTTTGGTAAGATTCATTAGGGTTTACGAGTAAAGTGTAAAAGAAAAACTGCCGAGAATTTCTCGGCAGCCGTTGCTGTTAGATCGATATTGGGTAGTCAGTTTACACCGACCGCTGTAAACGCATTTTTGACTGTGGTCGTAGCTGCGCTTGTGGATCCATATAAATCAGAAGCTGATTGCACAAGTGCTGCCCGAGCTTGCGAGAAGGTAGACGAAGATGTCAAATAGACCGTATTCGCTCTGTAAAAAATTGCTCCCAATTTATCCACACCAATTCCAGTAACGGAAACGCTGTGATGGGTACCGCCGGCTGCAATCAAATAAGCCGCTTTATTAATAATCCCGCTGTTTGTGTGTACTCCGCCGTTATCCCCTGTTCCTGTATACCGATTCCCATAATAATCCGGGTCACCATTTAAGGCAGGGTTTGCCATCGAACGCAACGCATCACCGGAGGTATTCGGTGTGTAGATGTCTTCTCCAATTAAATAATCAGCTTTATCTGCTTGGTATTTAAATTCGACGACCGTTCCAAATATATCAGAAATGGCTTCGTTTAATGCGCCTGATTCATTTTGATAGATTAAGTTTGATTCAGTTGATGTGACCGCATGAGTCAATTCATGGGCAACGACATCAAGACCGCCTGATAACGGAATAAAGGTAGTTCCGTCGCCATCACCATATACCATCTGTGAACCATTCCAAAAAGCATTATTGTAGTTGCTGCTATAATGGACGGTCGATTTAATGATTGCACCGCTCCCATTATAAGAATTACGATTAAATGTGGATTTATAATAATCATACGTTTTTCCAGCATAGTAGTGAGCATCGACTGCTGCTTTGTTAGTAGTTGCGGTAAACGCATTGGTTGTATTGCTTACAAGTGTTCCTGGAAGGCTCGTCCGATTATTCGCGTTATACGTAAAAATTCCATTGCCGCGGGTATTGTCTTGTAAATAGTAACTTCCACTTGCAAGCGTTGTATTTAATGGAGAAACAGCATTATTTAATACGCCAGTTCCGCTGCCGACTGCATTACTGCCAGTCACTTCGTGAAGTGTATTGTACTTATTTAGAATTTCTCCCGTAGTGACCGCGATGAAATAATAATAGTTTCCCGGTTCAGGATCAAGGAAATTTAGATTTACCTTAAAAGCAAAATTCGCCTTGTCGCCATCTGCATAGACAACTAGTTCAGTAGAAGGCGATTGCTCATAGTCCGGGACAAACCCTAAATCAGTTTCAGCTAGTTTTACCGCTTCTGCTGAACTGACACCCTTTTTAGCTTTTTTACCTAATTTGTCTTCAAGATTCGCTTCAACTGTTCCAGAAACAACAGTTAACACGCCTTGATTATCAATAACTGCAGCCTGAGTAGATCCCCAAACTGGTACGCCTTCATAAGTCTGCTGAAGCTTTAATATCGTATTGCCAAATTCGTCTGTACTTTGCTTTTGAATGTTAAAGGAGTCTTTCGCCTTCTTTTTGCCTATCTTATAGGCCTGCTTATTTTTCTCGAAAAAGGTTAGAAGGATATCTTCGGCTTTCTCTGTGGATGGATCAGATAAATTACCAGCCTTAAATTCCATCGAATCCTTCTTCTTGTTATACCGTTCTTCGCTTAATACATTTTTTGCTGCTAAAGCTTGTTGCTGGGGAATAACAGAAAATAATAAACCAACAGATAAGGCCGTTCCTAACAATACTTTACCCTTCATACGTTCAACTCCTTCATCAGATTAATCTATTTTTATATCAATTTTAATAAATAGACAAACCCTTAAAGTCTAGAAAAAAGAGATCTTTTACGCGTATTTGAAAGATAAACCTACTATTTAATAGATATCTTTCAGTTGAATATTCCTGTGGTTATATTTATAGAATTTTACTATAATTGGTATAAATAGTTAATGAAATAAAGAGGATTCTCAAAATTCACATGTAAATAGATAGAATAGTAGGATTTAAATAAAGATAGTTGGGAGATATGCGAATTGAATAAAAATAGACTTTACCTAGCCAGTTCTATTGTTGTGATTTTATTACTAGTAATCTTTATCAAAGAAGGTAGTGCTGCGAGTAGTGAATCTCCGGGGAAATCTGTATCACCCAAATATAAGCCAATAACGGTAACGGTTACGGGAGATATTTTATTGGATAAGAGTGTAGGGGAAAAGATTAAAAAGTATGGAGTTGATTACCCCTTCAAATCAGTGGGACCGTTTTTGAAGAAAAGTGATCTTACAGCAGGAAATCTAGAAACGTCAGTTACTGTTAGAGGAACCGCTCAATCAAAGCAGTTCACGTTCCGCTCTAAGCCGGGGACATTAAAGGGCGTGTATAATGCAGGTTTTGACATGGTTAGTTTAGCGAATAACCATACGCTGGATTACGGACAGATAGGACTTACTGATACAATGACTAATTTGAAAAAATACAAAATCGGTTATAGCGGTGCAGGAAAGAATGAAAAAGAAGCGTTTCAGGTGTATCAGAAAGTAATTAAAGGGAAGAAAATTGCGATTTTGGGCATCAGCAGAGTTCTTCCAGAAACAAGCTGGATTGCAGGAGCATCTAAACCAGGATTGGCAAGCGGCTATTCAACTGAACCGATGATGAAATATGTGAAGAAAGCAGTGAAAAGCTCTGATTATACGATTGTCATGATTCACTGGAACAAAGAAAGCACGGATTACCCTGAGCCATATGCCCGTGAAATGGCGAAGAAGTTTATTGATGCTGGAGTCGATGCGGTGGTAGGCAGTCATAGTCATACGTTAATGGGAATTGATTATTATAAAAATGCACCAATTTTCTATAGTATGGGTAATTTTGTGTTCACATCATCTAGCGATAAAAGCTCGGAAACGATGATGGCGACGTTAACCTTTGATCAAAACAAAGTAGGTATTAAGCTTATCCCTGCGAAAATAATAAATGGACAGCCAAAGCTGATGAACGATGCCTATAATCAGAAAGTAATTAAGAAGCTGAATCGTTTATCACCCCGAGCGAAGATTAGCAAGAGTGGAAAGGTTAGTAAAAGGTAAGGTCTCTTATTATGGGATTCTCTCATCTAAAGATTGGGGTAAAAAGAATATGGTAAGAGAGGCATACAATTATGAAAGCTAAGCTAGCCCCATTTAATACATTAAGAAATCAAATTTCCATTGTCTTTATCCTTGTAATGATTATTGTTCTAGGGATCGTGAGCATTTTAACCTTTAATTTAGTGGGAGCCATGCTTAAAACGAATGCTGAAAAGCAAATCCAACAAACCGCAGTTCAGGCTAATGGGAGATTTGATACGTTATATGAACAAATTGATATGCTGACTAATCAGGTAGTAACCAATGAAACCGTTCAGACGCTTATGCAGAATATTATGAAGGGAGAAAAAGTGGGTATCCAGCAGCGTCAATCATTAATGAAAGTAGTTAATACATTCCAAGCCTATTCCAGTGGTATTCAATCCTTCGAACTATATACAGCTGACAGAGACAGGTTGTTTCCATTGGATGAAGAAGATTTAGATGCCCGAATTAATCCGAGTTTGATTGAAAGGGCTGATAAGGCAAAAGGACAGCTGGTTTGGATTGGAGAGGACTTGAAATATCCCAACTCCTTTTTAGCCATACGCAGAGTCAGCTTAATGAACCAATGGTTTTCCGGCGGTGGATATCTGCTGGTCAGAATAGAACGCAGTTATTTACACTTTTTAGAGATAGAAGGAGGAAATCAGGGAGAAGAGGCACATATTCTTCTAGATCGTAGTGCAAACCCGATTATTAATAGTTATGAGGGGAACATTAAGATGCTCGCCAATGAATACCGCCGAACCATCAGCGTCAATGAGAAGGACTTTCTCATCGTTAAGAATACATCAGATATCACGGGTTGGACTCTTTTTATCTTAACACCCGTTGATGCACTTACTAGAGGATTTACTAGTTTAAAGATTGCCATTTTAATATCTGGTATTATTGGCTTTCTCATTTTTATCTTTTCATCAATATTTATTTCAACCATGATAACAAAACCAATCTTGAACTTAACCAGAGTCATGAAACACGCGAAAGAGGGTGAACTGGTAACAAATCCTGATACATCAACAACGGTTGAGATTATGGAATTAAATCATACATATAATCATATGGTCGAGCAAACCAATTATTTAATTCAAGTTGTCTATGAAAAGGAAATAATGAGAAGTCGAACTGAATTGGAAGCCTTACAAGCCCAGATAAATCCACATTTCCTCTATAATACGCTGAACGCCTTATACTGGTCACTCATAGAAAAGGAAGAGGAAGAGCTTGCCGAGAATGTTGTTGCCATGTCAGATCTCTTTCGGTACACGATTAGTCATCCCAAGAAGGATGATTGGGTTACGGTAGGAGAGGAGCTAGAACAAATTGAAAGATATATGAAACTAATGAAAATGCGTTTTGGATATCGCTTGATTTGGCGGATAACCGCACCAGAGGATAGTTTAAAGATCGCAATACCAAAACTGATTATTCAACCATTAGTGGAAAATGCAATTCTACATGGTATTGGAAATCAACTAGGTACAGGTACCGTGTTTGTGAATTTAGAAGAATTTTCAAACCACATAATAATTTCTGTGATTGATGATGGACCAGGGATGAATAAACAAACAGTTGAAAGTATTCAAGAATCGATTGAGGGGACAGATTTTTCGTTTGAGAAGAACGGGATGGCACTTGTAAACGTCAATAAGCGACTGCGCCTCTACTACAATGATGACCCCGAGGCAGGAATCTCAATAACGAGTCAATTAGGCCAAGGGACCAGCGTTTCCTTTAGAATACCTATTAAAAGGGGCTTTTATGATGGCTGAAAAAAGAATTTTAATTGTAGATGATGAACCGAATACTAGAAAAGGTTTAGCTAAAATGCTCGAAGTCTGGTCAGCGGGAAGGTATCAAATCCTTCAGGCAGAGAACGGTCAAGAAGCAAGGGAAATAATTGAGAAAGATAAAATTCATCTGTTAATTACAGACATCCGTATGCCTGAAATTACCGGATTAATGTTGGTAGAAAGTTTGAAGAATGCGGGGAAAGATCTGGTAGTCATTATCATTTCCAGCTATTCAGAGTTTAAGTATGCCCAGGAAGCGATACAGCTTGGGGTGAAGAATTATTTATTAAAGCCCTTGAATAGACAAAAATTGATTGAGGCAGTTGAACAGGCCTTGGTGGACGAAGAAAGAATAGAAAGAAACGGCGTTATTGAAAAAGTCATTGACGAACATCTCTTTCATATTGAAGTTAAAAACGATCAAACACGCTTACCGATAAAAGAAGCTTGTCAGTATATAAATGAACATCTAAACGAACCATTGAGTCTGAGGAATGTGTCACAATCTGTTCATTTAAACTCGAGCTATTTCAGTTTCTTGTTTAAAGAACAAATGAATGTGACCTTTAGTGAATATGTGACACGGAAACGGCTGCAAGCCGCTAAGAAATTACTTATGTGTACCGATTTACAAATAGCCGATATATCGGCTGCAGTAGGATATAAAACCGATAAATACTTTATAAAATTATTTAAAGAACATGAAGGATTGACTCCCAGTAAATATCGAAAAAATGTATGATGAGGGTCTAAAGATAATGGGGTTTTCCCCAATCGTTGTGTCCTTACCCTTGACTAGTAATGATGGTAAACTTTGAGTGTAAGCAATTCAAGGGGGGATTCAAGATGAATAAGAAAGCGCATACATTATTATTGGTGCTCATGTTAGCGGTATTTTCAATACTTACTGGCTGTTCTAGTTCAGAAGAAACAAGTGGAAATACGAAGAAAACAATAAAATTCATGCATCTTTGGCCTGCAGGAAGCTCGAAACAGCAAAATAAAATTGTAACTGACATTATTAAACAATACGAAACAGACCACAAGGACATAAAGGTGGAAGTAGAAGTTTTAGATAATGAACAATATAAAAATAAAATTAAAGTATTATCTTCATCCAATGAGCTCCCAGATGTAGGGTTTACATGGGCAGCTGGTTATTTGGAACCCTTTGTAAAAGGTGAATTATTTGCACCTCTTGATGACGTTTTAGACGGTGGATTAAAGGAATCATTTGTTGCTGGTACTACTGAAGCCTTTGCGATTAAAGGAAAAACATATGGTCTTCCGTTAGAATTAAATATTGCACCAATTTACTATAATAAGAGTATTTTTGCTAAATATAATTTAGAAGTTCCTGAAACATATGAAGAGTTTCAAACCATTGTGAAAACGCTTGCCGCTAAAGGTGTGGCACCAATAGCACTTGGCAATAAGGACCGCTGGACAGGGTCGCTGTGGTATATGTATTTGGCTGATAGAATCGGCGGTTCAGAAGTGTTAACAAAAGCTATTGATCGTACAGGTTCATTTGAAGATCCAGCACTTAAAACAGCGGCTGAAGAAATTCAAAAATTAGTGGATGAAAAAGGCTTTATTAAAGGCTTTAATGGTCTGTCGAATGACGAAGGTAAATCAGAATTCATGAATGAAAAGGCTGCTATGTATTTAATGGGCTCATGGGAACTGCCGAATTTCACAACAAATGAAGAAATAGCTCAAGAATTTAAGGATAATATCGGATACTTTAAGTTTCCTGTTGTTGAAGGTGGAAAAGGGGACATTAACAGCTGGGTTGGCGGTCCAGGTGTAGGGATGTTCGTTTCTGAAAATTCAAAGGTAAAAGATGATGCAAAAGATTTTGTTAAATTCTTCGTTGAGAAATGGGGAGAGCAATCAGTAACCAATGCTGGGGTAATACCTGCAACAAAAGTAGATACTGCAAAGGTTGATCTACCTAAATTGTATATTGATGTATTAACTGACTTAAATAATGCCAGCAATTTAACACTCTTTGCCGATGTACAAATGAATGCATCTGTCGCAGAGACTCACTTAAATCTGATCCAGTCACTGTTCGGTAAGGAAGTTACACCTGATGATTATGTAAAACAGCATGAGGAAGCTCTATCTAAGGAATAAGCTGACGGCAGGCAAATAGAGGAAAGGACATGCCGCAATATAGTGGGGATGTCCTTTCCTTTTTTAAAGCAGGAAGTGTGCTCAGTCTTTTATAGAAGGAGTTGAATGAATGTGAACAATGTGATGTCAAATAAGAAAATAATTGCGATATATGTACTCCCAGCATTATTGTTAATCCTTGCGTTAATTTATGTCCCCATTCTTCTGACAGGTTATTATGGGTTAATGAAATGGGATGGAATTGGGAAGATGGATTTTATTGGTCTTGCGAATTATACCAGTCTGATTAAAGATCCAAAGTTTTGGGGTAGTGCCTATCATTCCTTTTTACTGGCCTTATTTTCAGCGATTAGCTTAATCGGCTATTTACTGGTATCAATTATCCTGGCAGGAAAAATTAGGGGAGCTGACCTATTCAGGAAAATTTATTTAATTCCCATGCTGCTCGCATCAGTAGCCATCGCCCAGTTATGGTTAAAAATTTATCATCCAACGAATGGAATCTTAAATAATTTATTGACCTCGATGGGGGTAGAAAACACGCCAGAATGGCTTGCAGATCCCAAAATCGCTTTATATGCGATTTTTATTCCAATCATTTGGCAATATGCAGGGTTTTATATATTGATTTATTACGCTGCCCTTAAAAATATTCCCGAATCATTAATTGAAGCAGCGAAGATTGATGGCGCAAGCGCATGGCAGATTGCAGTGAAAATTAAGCTGCCTCTGATTATGAACGTAATCAAGATTACGATTGTTCTTGCTGTAGTAGGTTCCTTAAAGTATTTCGATTTAATCTATGTCATGACCGACGGGGGACCTAATGGTTCAAGTGAAGTGATGGCTTCGTATATGTACCATCAAGCGTTTCGAGGATTTGATTTCGGATATGGAAGTGCAATTGGATTTTTCCTATTAATTATTTGTTTGGTGGTTACATGGGTGATCACTAAGCTTACTGCTTCTAAAGAAGACGTGAATTACTAAGGTGAAAGGAGGAAATGTAATGAGCACATTACAAACGAAATCAAGTGCACTACCTGTAAAAAAATCAAGTACACCCTTGTCATCGGTGGGGAATAAGGCCGCATACGGTTTCTTATATGTGGTATTAATCATCCTAGCGATCTTTCAAATATTCCCTATCGTTTGGCTGTTTCTTTTTTCACTAAAAAACAATCAGGAAGTATTTAATATGTCACCGTTGTCCTTCCCAGCAGATCCGAAATGGGAAAATTATGTGCGGGTGTGGACAGAAGGAAATATCAGTCAATATTTTCTTAATAGTGTGGTGTATACCGTATCTGCCGTAGTCTTAACGGTATTACTAGCCAGTATGGTGACTTTTGCAATAACGCGTATGAATTGGAAATTGAATAAACTGGTTCTGGGTTTATTTATGGTCGGACTAATGATTCCGGTTCATTCAACCTTGATTCCTCTTTTCAATACATTTTCTAAACTTAACTTGATTGATAACCCTCTATCCATCATTTTGTCATACACAGCTTTTAACTTGCCAATTACGATTATGATCTTATTGGGCTTTTATCAAACACTTCCGAAAGAGGTTGAAGAAGCTGCAGTAATGGACGGGGCTTCTGTCCACCGGATCTTTTTCCGGATTTCCTTACCCATGTCGATGCCAGTCATGGCAACAGCAGGCATTATTAACATGATTTATAACTGGAATGAATTTGTTTTTGTTAATACGTTTATTAGTTCAGAGAAATATAAAACTTTAACCGTCGGCATCCAAAACTTTATTGGTCAATATACCACAGATTGGGGAGCAATCGGTGCAACGTTGATGATAAGTATTCTACCGATATTACTAGCCTTTTTAGTAATGAGCAACCGGATTGTCGAAGGAATCGCAGCGGGATCTGTTAAAGGGTAGGGAACAACAAACTTTAAGAAAGTGGTGAAAAGAATGCCTGAAAACCTTTTTTTAATGCACATCATTCTCCTATTGGCGCATTTTCAAGTTTTACCTTAGGCTTTCCAGGAAACGGGGGAGGGTTTGATTTAGAACTTGGCCGGTCACCAAAGCAGAATATTTTTATTGGAGCGGAGTCTCTCGCTAAGGAAGGGATGTATGATACACTCCCGTTTTTCTCTCTCCCTGATGAAGATGAAAGTAAAAGATATGATATTGAAAATCCTGATCCTAATCCTGATAAACCACGAATTCTGAATTCTTTTCCCAAAGACGTGATTAAACGTGACTTCAAGCTTGGGACAGATACGTGGGCTGCTGGAGATTTGAGTTTCACCATCTACTCACAGGTAAAATCAGTTCCAAATCCAGAGACAGCCAGTGAGGAGGAATTGAAACAGACACTTGTTCCGGCAGTTCTTGCAGAGTTTACGATTAACAATACAGGAAGCACAAAACCTCGGCGTGCCTTTTTTGGATACCAGGGCAATGATCCCTATAGCTCCATGCGGCGTCTTGATGATACTGGCTCAGGCGTAAGGGGAGTTGCGCAGGGGCGATTAACGGCTATAGCTACGAATGATTCTAGTGTGAAATCTGCGCAGCATTTTAGTATAGAAAATATTTTAACGGAAACACAAGAAGAAAATTGGACATTCGGTCTTGGTTCAGTCGGAGCACTGATTATGGACGTACCTGCGGGTGTATCTCGTACCTATCAATTCGCATTATGCTTTTATCGCGGAGGACTAGTGACGGCAGGAATGGACAGCTCCTATTATTATAGTAAATACTTTTCTTCTATAGAGGACGTAGCCTCCTATACACTGAATGATTTCCAGCTGTTAAGGGATTCAGCGATCGAGGCAAATCAATTAACAGAGGGGGCCCATTTATCCGATGATCAAACATTTATGCTGAATCATTCGATTCGCAGTTATTATGGAGCAACGCAGCTCCTCAATACTGATGAAAAGCCTTTCTGGGTTGTAAATGAAGGTGAATATAGAATGATGAATACATTTGACTTGACCGTCGATCAGGTATTTTTTGAATTAAAAATGAATCCTTGGACAGTAAAAAATGAGCTTGATATGTTTGTAAAGCGGTTTAGCTACCACGATCGAGTGAGATTTCCCGGTGAGGAAAAAGAATATGATGGAGGAATTTCTTTTACTCATGACATGGGTGTAGCGAATACCATTTCTAGGCCGCAGTACTCTTCCTATGAGTTATACAGTATTGACGGGTGTTTCTCCCATATGACTCATGAACAGCTTGTCAATTGGATTCTTTGTGCCTCTATATATACGGAGCAAACTCAGGATTATGATTGGTTACAACGAAACAAGGAAACCTTGGAATCCTGTTTCCATAGTATGCTGAATCGAGATCACCCAGAGCCGAATAAAAGGAATGGCATCATGGGATTGGATTCTTCAAGAGTGATGGGTGGAGCGGAAATTACAACCTATGACAGCCTTGATGTTTCGCTAGGACAGGCCCGTAATAATTTATACTTGGCAGGAAAATGCTGGGCTTCCTATATTGCACTAGAAAAATTATTTAATGAAATTGATCTTCCTGAACTCAGCAGGATTGCTGGAGAACAAGCAGAGAAATGTTCGGAAACTATGGTCAGTTATATGACTCCATCTGGATATATTCCAGCAATTCTTGGTGAAGGAAATGATTCGAAAATTATCCCGGCTATCGAGGGGCTGGTGTTTCCCTACTATATGAATTGCCATGAAGCTTTGGATGAGAACGGCCGATTCGGTCCATATATTCAGGCGCTGAAACAGCACTTTGATACGATTATGACAGAAGAAATTTGCCTTTTTGAGGATGGAGGCTGGAAAATCTCCTCGACCAGCAATAATTCATGGCTGAGTAAAATTTATTTGTGTCAATTTATTGCTAGAGAAATATTAGGCAAAGATTGGGACGAGGCAGGTGTTAGAGCTGATAAAGCCCATGTAGAATGGCTGACGCATCCTGAATTATCAATCTGGAGCTGGAGTGATCAGATTATCTCGGGCGAAATTTCCGGCAGTAAATATTATCCTAGAGGTGTTACCAGCATTCTTTGGCTGGATGAAGGCCGCATTGGATCCTAACTAAAGGATGGAGGAGGTGACAACAATGGATAAAACAACCGCAGGCGGTTTTTACACTCTTTGCAGCTGGATCACAAAAATAGCTTATATTAATCTATTATGGATCGTTTTTTCTATAGCAGGTCTTCTACTATTTGGGATCATGCCAGCGACCATTGCTATTTGTACCGTAGTAAGAAAATGGTTCTTGAAGGAAGCTGAATTTGCGATATTCCCTGTATTTGTGTCCACATATAAACAAGAATTTTTTTCAGCCAATAAACTCGGTGTTCTATTGTTGTTATCTGCTTGTTTTTTACTTGCTGATTTTCTTTTTTTGCAAAGTGTGGGCGGATTGATTCAGGTTATTTTTACTGTGCCGCTTATCATAGTAATCTTCCTGCTTACTGCTATAATCCTGTACGTTTTTCCGGTTTACGTACATTTTGAACAATCCTTCTTTTTGCAAATTAAAAATGCGCTGCTGATAGCAATTGTTAATCCATTGCACCTTTTCTTGATGATGATAACCATATGTGCAGTAGGTGTTATCTATTGGCTGCTGCCTAGTATAATCCCATTATTTGGAATATCATTGATCACAGTTCTCGTGATGTTCTTCGCATTAAAGAGCTTTGCTTCTCTTGAAAGTCGTCAAAAGGAATCAATCTAGAACACAAAGACTCCTAGTGAGTCTTTTTTGTTTAACTAAATGAGTATGTAGGGTAATTAATTAGTTTATATCGCTCTGAATATGTCGGCAGAGTAAAGGGGAACTTTAAAAATACATAAGTAAATTATTGTAAAATTAGTAAAAACCATATATAATACAATTAACAATTAGTTAATCATTAATGAATAGGAGTGGGGTGATATTTTGCTGGATGAGTTTATTGATCCTAAAGAAGCTTTAAAGGAGTACGATGTAAAAAAATATCGTACGCCTGATGGATATACAAGTGATATAGCAATTTTTACAATTACTCATGACGAAGCAGCAGTTTATGGCCGTTCGTTAAGGATTCTTCTTATAAAAAGAGCTCGATCTAATGTTGATGGTTCACCCAATATTGAGGGAGGCAAGTGGGCGCTGCCTGGGGGATTTATTGATCCGCAAGAAACAGCTATTGAAGCGGCAGCACGTGAGTTAGCGGAGGAGACAGACATCCGAGGTCTTCATTTAAAGCATTTTGGGGTGTATGACAGGGAAGGACGCGATCCGCGGGGCTGGATGATTACCAATGCTCATTATGCGGTCGTACCTGAACATCTTTTAGAGAATCGAAAAGCGGGAGATGATGCAGCAGACGTCAAAGTCCTTGAAGTAATGGATGCGCTTAATCAGGAACTTGCTTTTGACCACAGATATATTATTGAGGATGCATTGGCGCAAATTCGATTGGATATGGTTCAAACTACCTTAGCAAAAGAGTTCCTACCAGAAGAATTCACCTTGTCAGAACTACGTAATGTTATTCTTTGTACTGCCGGGGATATTGTGAATGAAGTGGTAAAGTCTGAACCTTTTTTCTGGAGAAAAGCACCTAAATTTCCGTTTCTTGAGGCAGTTCTTAATAAAGATAATAGTCATAAAACGACACAAAGAAACTCGAAATTTAAAACAAAGCTCTATCGTTTTACAGATTATATTCCTATAAAAAGTATTTATAAATAAGCGGGCTCTATAGATTAACCATTACTTTATCTAAAAGGAGTGTCGGGCGATGAATAAAAAAGCATTGATTAATATTGATTACACGAATGATTTTGTGAATGGTGCTCTTCCAGTAGGAAAACCAGGTGAAGCAATTGAAGAGAAAGTGGTTTCATTGACGAAAGAATTTCTAGATACGGAAAATTACGTTGTGCTTGCAATTGATGTCCATGTGAAGGATGATCCATTTCACCCTGAAACGAAATTATTCCCTCCACATAATCTAGCTCGAACAAAAGGTCGTGAATTATATGGTGGTTTAGCGGAATTCTATGAAGAGAATAAGAATTCCGAAAAGGTCTTATATATGGATAAAACTCGTTATTCTGCGTTTGCTGGGACCAATTTGGATATCTGGCTTCGTGAACGCGGTGTCACAGATCTTCATTTAATCGGTGTCTGCACGGATATTTGCGTCTTGCATACTGCAGTCGATGCTTATAATAAAGGGTATAAAATTACGGTTCATAAGGATGCTGTGGCAAGTTTTAATCAAGCAGGTCACGAATGGGCGTTGGGTCATTTTGAAGGCAGTCTGGGAGCAACTATTCTTTAAATGGGAGAGGGGAAAGTCATGAAGCAATACAATGATGATGGATGGGCATTGCATACAGATTTATACCAAATTAATATGGCAGAGACATATTGGAAAGATAATATTCATCAAAGAAAAGCTGTTTTTGAACTCTATTTTCGTAAACTTCCGTTTGGAAATGGCTATGCCATTTTTGCTGGACTTGAAAAAGTAATTGAGTATATTAAGAAATTCCATTTTACTGATAGTGATATAGCTTATCTAAAGGATGAACTTCACTATTCAGAAGAATTCTTAGCATATCTTAAAGATATGACCTTCACTGGTACGATTAAAGCGATGTCTGAAGGGGAGCTTGTCTTTGGAAATGAGCCTATATTGCGTGTTGAAGCACCCCTTGCTGAAGCGCAGATTATTGAAACAGCCATGTTGAATATTATCAACTATCAAACTTTGATTGCAACTAAGGCATCAAGAATTAAACAGGTAATTGGCACAGAAACAGCGGAATTTGGAAGCAGAAGAGCTCAGGAAATGGATGCTGCTATTTGGGGAACGCGTGCCGCTTTTATCGGCGGTTTTGATGCGACGAGTAATGTTCGGGCAGGTAAGCAGTTTGGCATACCGGTCGCTGGTACCCATGCACATGCATTAGTTCAGGCATATCAAGATGAATACAAGGCTTTTCATAAATATGCTGAAACCCATAAAGACTGTGTGTTTCTAGTGGACACCTATGATACCTTGAAATCGGGTGTACCAACCGCTATTAAAGTGGCCAAGGAACTAGGAAGCAAGATTAATTTCAAAGGGATACGTCTAGACAGCGGCGACCTTGCTTATTTATCTAAAGAAGCTCGAAAAATGCTGGATGATGCTGGCTTCCCGGATGCAAAGATAACCGCCTCTAATGATTTGGACGAATATACCATCATTAACTTAAAGTCTCAGGGCGCACGAATAGACAACTGGGGAATCGGTACGAAACTAATTACAGCATACGATCAACCGGCACTTGGAGCCGTCTATAAACTGGTATCGATTGAGAATGAAAATGGAACCATGATCGATACAATAAAGATTTCTGGTAACCCAGAGAAAGTCACCACACCTGGTCTTAAGCGTGTCTACCGAATTATTAATAGCAGCAGCGGAAAAGCAGAAGGTGATTATATTGCACTTGAGGAGGAAAACCCACAAGAAGAAGAGCGCTTGAAAATGTTTCATCCTGTTCACACCTATGTAAGTAAATTTGTTACCAATTTTATAGCAAAAGAACTTCATAAGGACATATTTATTAAAGGAGAGCTGGTTTACAAACTACCGGACCTTAAAGCGGCTCAACAATATACCTTTGAAAATCTTGAGCTGTTATGGAATGAATACAAGCGATCCCTGCATCCCGAAGAGTATCCCGTCGATTTGAGTCAAAAATGCTGGGACAATAAAATGAAAAACATTGAAGAAGTTAAACAAAAGGTTCAAGAGCGTCTGCAAGTAAAATAATCTTGTAGGGGGAGAAGCAATGGGCAAAATAGGAATATACGGATCATCCTTTGATCCGGTCACTAATGTCCATTTATGGACAGCGTCTACGATCGCTAATAGAGCGAAGCTTGACCGTGTCATTTTCCTTCCATGTGCCAATAACCGAATTGATAAGCAGATGAAAACAAGTAATGATCATCGCTGGAACATGCTTCAAATGGCGATAGCAGATAATCATAAGTTTGAAGCGAGTGATTATGAAATGAACGAGCTTGCGGGTACAAGTAAGCAGTACACTTGGTACACGATGGAATATTTTACAGAGGTATACCCAAATGATGAGCTATATTTCATCATGGGAGCAGATCTTCTTGTTGAGATAGACAATCAAGATCTGCCCATTCATAAACGCTGGAAACATCGAGAAAAGCTGATAGCTAATCATAAATTTATCGTCATGGCACGGGATGGGATTGATATGTTAAAAGCCATCTCTAAAAGTCCACTGCTCCGCAATGCCGATGACGGCAGGAAGTTTCATCTAATCGATAAAGGATTGCAAATGGAAATCAGCAGCTCTTACATCCGTGATGAACTGGCAGCAGGAGGCGAACCTAGATACCTTTTACCTGATCCATGTTACCAATATATAATGGAGCAAGGGCTGTATCAGAGAGAATTATCATAATTACTATACTAGTAAGGCCGTCGAGAAATCCTTGACGGCCTTTACTAATATGTAATGCAAATAATACACATCAAACCTTCCGTACACTATTTGCCCGTTTCCGCACAGAAACTCTTCTGTTCCGCACACTTTTAGCTCCCATTCGCACATAAAGAAGGCTAAGAGGGTAAAAAACCTTCAGCAGTGCAGGTTGGAAGGCGATTTGTTTGTTAAAAATAGTGTATTTGCCTTTATGCCGCCATGTAGGATAACTCGGATCCAGCTTAAGGACACTGTTTCAAACCCCCCACAACTATAATTATGCTTACCCGCATCAAGCCTTCCGCACGCTAAACCGTCTGAAGCGCACACAATTTGCCCGGTTCCGCACACAAAAGAGCTTCAAGCGCACAGAAA
>NZ_AJTN02000254.1 GCF_000305495.1 Peribacillus psychrosaccharolyticus ATCC 23296
ATCCATCCACTTTATACTGTAGGGAAGAATGTTTGGGAGTTCAGGCAGAATGGTTGGCCGTTGGGGGAGAATCTTTCCTCGATAGGGACAAATCTTTCCAAGTTACGGCCGAATGTGTCTTCGCATTGAGCTCTTTCCATTCAATTTAAGAAGCCTTCTGCCAAAAGAATCACTGACTTCAGCATTTTTTTTCAAACCTTCCTTAATGCAAAAGAAAAAGGGGCTGTCTCATAAGTCCTTTTTCAAGTAAAATAACGCAAAATAGAAGAGGCAGAAATGTTGTTAAAACAACATTTCTGCCTCTCTCTTTTTATTCAATTTTGGCTTTATTACCCCTTTTGGGACAGCCCCTACATTACCCGACTTGGTCGGTTTCTTTGGTTTGGTTTTCTGTGAAGAGCAGTCCTAGTTCGTGGTGTTCGCCTTCAAAGAGGGCACGCTGGACATAGCGGATTTGTTGATTGTTGCCGACTACTTCCAGTTTACAGTGGGCTCGGTTTTTCTGTAATGCTTTGTAGAATTCACGTTCGTCTGTGACATGAATGCCATTGATTTTCGTGACAATTTCGCCAAGTTCAAGGCCCATTTTTTGAGCAGGCGTATCTGGAATGACACCTAGAATACGAACGCCGAGCTTACTTCTTGAAAAGTAGATAGGCAAATTCCGATCGCTTCTTTTTCTTAAGTAATAAATGCATTCCCGGCCGATTAAACCAATTGCGACCGATATGATTGACATGTATGGATACCAGTACCCTCCAATTGCAACAGCTAAGACCACTGTTCCGAGAAGAATAACCTGTCTTCCACTCGCTTTAATTGCCGTTTCTGGAAGCATCCCTTGTACTTTTTGTGAAAAACCAATTAAGAAGGGAATGACAATTGGCGTGATTGACTGACCGTCAAGTGAGAAAACGGGGAACCAGTCAAATGGAGCCGGTAAATCACCGCCAGGAATGAAGACAAATAATGGAAGCATCCAGATTCGTCTCGATGAATATCTGCCAACAGTCTGTCCTCGCTTCGAGATAACTAGTCCCGGAGACGGTTTTTTTATCGCTTTCCTTGCGATTAAGAAGCCTTCTGCAAACAACAAGAGACCTAGCAAAATCGCTACAGTCGGATAAACTGGAGTATCGATGTCCCGAAAATATTCACCAAAGAACGGCCACTCTATCTCTCCCCCATATGTATAGAGAATAACTAATAGGAAAAAGCTGATACTGACACTATATGCTGGTGAAAGGAATCTCATCTTCAGCGTCAAGGCCAGCAGTATGCTTACTGCACCAATTATAACAAGAACTGCGGGCGGAATAACAAGGCCTGTACCTAGTGTGAACAGCGAAAGGATGAGCCCCCAAAGAATTCCCTGCGGTAAAAGCTGCCGTAATTCCGTACTTTTGCGATAGATGCGAATATTAAAATCACGACGCTCTCGTTGAACACGGAGGACTCCGATTGCTAGAGCGATAATAATGGATACATACAATAACGGATGTATAAAAAGAATTCCTATTCCTCTTAAGCATTCAATCAGCCATTCCTCAGTCACGATACATCACCATCTTTCTTCTATCTTCTTTCTTATATACTGAAAATATACTATTCTCTATTCTATCAAAGATTACATCCTGGTGCCTAGCATGTACCAAAAAAAGAGCCCAGCTATATGGGCTCCACTTCGCTTATTCTCTTGAGACAATCTTTAATGCGGTCCGCAGCTGAACATCGTTCTGTTTGTCACGAATTTTTTCTGTAATCGAATCCGTAAGCTCCTCTGCTGTTTGAGTATCCAGCTCACCAGTCACTTTTAACCCTTTATGTCGTTGGAAAGCTTTAAGCGCTGTTTCTGTTTTTGAACTAAAATACCCGTCCGTTCGACCCGGCACAAAGCCGATTGCTTTTAGCATTTCTTGAGCATGCTTAATTTTTTCATCATTCATATCACGTTCGAAAGGTTTGTCTACTTCTAACTGGTGTGCAGTAAAATACGCTGGTTGGTGGACTTCAATATTCGGTGCAATTCCCACTTTGTGAATCCAGTTTCCATTTGGTGTCAGCCATTTAAATAGCGAAATCTTTATATTGCTGCCGTCACCCATAGGAACAGCCTGTTGAACGGTCCCTTTACCAAAAGTACGTTCACCAATTATTTTGTAACCGCCTGCTTCTTGTAATGCCCCCGCCAATATTTCCGAGGCAGACGCACTGCCATTATCGGTTAGGACAACTATTGGGTAGTTCTTTCTTTGCTTGAGCTCAGTGGAAAACGTTTGTACCTTTCCTGTTCGTTCAGCAATTTGTAAAATCGGTTTATCCTTCGGAATGAGTACCCCTAGAATGTTTTCGACACTCTTCAATAATCCCCCTGGATTTCCCCGGACATCAATAATGAGACCTTCGATGCCTTTATTCTCGAGATCCTTCAACTGTCTTTTAAAATCTGTCGCTGTTTTCTCTGAGAATAGCGTTATATCAATATAACCAATCTGTTCATCATTACTCTCTAGAGTGGATGAAAAAACGGTATCAACGGGGATTTCTTCACGTGTAATATTCAGTGTGATTGGTCGGACTGCTCCTTGTCGCTTAATCTCGAGACTAACGGAAGTCCCTTTTTTTCCACGAATTTTCAGTCTTGCCTCTTCTAGATTCAAGCCCTCGATGCTCTCACCATTTATTTTTAATAACTGATCTCTTGGCTTTAAGCCGGCTTTTTCAGAGGGTGAATCTTTATATGGCGCAACGATGATGATTTTATTATCTTCTACTCCGATTTCCGTTCCGATGCCTTCAAAAGTGGAATCAAGTGATTCGCTGAATTGATTAGCTGTTTGCTTATCCATATAAACGGAGTATGGATCCTTAAGTGTTGCCAGCATTCCTTGAATTGCGCCTTCAACGAGCTGCGTGCTGCCTACCTTTTCCACATATTGATTTTTAATGAGCTGGTAGGCTGCTTCTACTTTAATCCATTCTTGATTTGCCACACCTTCTTTCGTTTCCTGTTTTAATGGTTCATCAGCGGTCATCTCCGTATAATAGGCTCCGCCAAGTGCCCCGAGCAATAGTGATAATACAATTGCGAGTGGTAGAATCCATTTTTTACCCATAGTGGTCTCCTTTGTTTGCATTGTGTCTTTCACTATATGAATAGCTTGTACGATATATGCATTCTTAGAGCACCTAAAAAAACCAGCTTGTCCAAATATGGACAAGCTGGTTTTTTCTCTTTCTATAAGGGTATAGATTACATAGAAACGTAGTTTAAAGGATTAACAGCATTTGTTTTTGATACATTCCATGCACCTTTGTGCAGTTCAAAATGTAAATGTTGTCCGAAGGAATGTCCTGTATTACCCATGATTCCGATTTGTTGTCCTTTTGCAACAACTTGTCCAGAACCAACGTTACGCGAACTCAAATGTGCATACACTGTTGTATATGTTTGACCGCCAATTGAGTGGGATACCATGATACAGTTACCATATGAACTAGATAGATATGAACGGATAACAACACCGTCTGCTGCTGCTACTACTGGAACCGTTCCTGATTGAGCAATATCAATACCCGCATGGAACTTATTCCAACGTGAACCGATTTGTGATGTTACTCTACCTGCACTTGGACGAGTAAATTGTCCTGATGAAACAGGTGGTGCTGATGTTACAGCTGGTGTATTTGAAGATGATGATCCTGAGCTGCTTTTAGCGCTCGCTGCACTTTGTTTCGCTGCTGCAGCTGCTGCTTCTGCTGCACGTTTCTTCTCTTCTGCTGCTGCTTTTTTCCTTGCAGCTTCTAATTCAGCTAGACGATTTTTCTCAAGGTTAATGGCTTCTTTCATTGCACTTGCTTGAGCAGCCAGATTTTCTTCTTCTTCTTTAAGGTTCATTTTCAGTTCATGGGCGTCGTCCTCTTTTTCTTCGAGCTGAGCCATTAACTTATCTTTCTGACCCTTTTGAGCAGTTAACTGACTCTTCATGTTTTCAAGCTCTGCCCGCATTGATTCAAGATTATTTAATTTCGTTTCAACTGATTTCTGTTTATCTTCAAGGTCCTTCTTATCAATTTCGTGCTGCTTTAAGATTTCTTGATCGGCTTCAACGATAGTCGTTACAGCTCCAACGCGGCCAATGAAGTCACTAAAGCTAGATGATCCAAGCAGTACTTCTAAATAGCTGACATTCCCGCCAGACTCCTGAAGCGATACCGCACGTTCTTTCAGTAATTCGTTACGCTTTGCAATTCTATCTTTTAAAACGATAATTTCAGCCTTAAGAGCTTCAATTTCTTCTTTTGTTTCTTCAATTTGTATGCCTTTTTCAGCAATTTTCTGAGTTGAATCGTTAATAGCTAATTCAAGTCTATGTATTTGTTGTTCAACCGTTTCTTGTTGATTCTGTAATTTGTTGATGTCTTGGTCCGCTCTATTAATATCTAATTTTACCCCTGATTGTTGTTCCTCAATCTTCTTTGTCTTTTCTTGCATTTCTTTAATCGATTCGGCATCTGCATGCTGGATGGTAAACATACTCCCCAACCCCAGTGTGATTGCCGTGCTAAGTGCTATCATTTTCTTATTCAATTTCCTGTTCCCCTTTCTTCCCGTCAGACTATCCAATGGCTCGTCACTTTTTGTCGCAGCTTGTTGGCTTCTCTGTAGTGGTACATAAAAAGAGAAGGAGCTGGGCCATTGCAGGCTCAGCTATTCTATATGTTTATATTTTTAAGAACTTTCTAACTGACATCAAGCTTCCCCAAACCCCAATCAGTCCTCCTAAAATAATTAGAATCGCAGATATTTGATAAACAAATGGGCTTACCGGAAGGAAATCAACAAATTTAATTGAAATCAACGGTGTTAAATAATTATATAAGTAAGAATAGGATGCTGCGATTAATGCAATCGGGATGATTGATCCGAGAACACCCAGCCATAATCCTTCTAAGAAGAACGGCCAGCGGATAAACGAATTCGTTGCTCCCACTAATCTCATAATCTCTATTTCTCGTTTTCTTGCCATGATAGTAATTTTAATGGTATTTGAGATTAAGAACATGGCTGTAAATAATAAGCCAATAATTAAGACAATCCCAATATTACGTGCCGTTTCAACAACGTTAAATAGTTTTTCAACATATCCCTCGCCGTAAACAACGTCTTGTACATAATGATATTCCTTAACGCTCTTAGCTACAGGAATAACATCCTCTGGCACTTTTGTTTTTAGGATGAATGCATTTCGCAGTGGATTATCCTGTTCGAATAATTTAAAGGCGTCACCGTCATCACCAAGGTCTTTAATTAACTGAGTTAATTCTTCTTCCTTAGGAGAATAACTTACCTTTTCAACTTCCTTCAGTTGAGTCAGTTGCTGTTCAAGCAGCTCTCGATCATCTTCACTTGCTGCTGGATCGAGATAAACCTTTACTTCTACATCTTTTTCAACATTACTGGCTATATGATTTAAATTCATCATTATGACAAAAAACACACCGACAAGAAGAAGCGTTACAGTCACGGCACTAACGGATGCGAATGTCATCCAGCCGTTACGGGAAAGATTCTTCCCACTCTCACGCAGATGTCGGTTAAACGTTCTAATTTTCATATCCGTATTCACCTCGTTGCTCGTCACGAACGATTTGTCCGTCTTCAATAGCAATAACTCTATGCGGCATATTATTTACAATATCCCGATTATGAGTGGCCATGACGACAGTCGTTCCATTCTTGTTGATTTGTTCGAAGATATTCATAATTTCCCATGATGTTTCTGGATCTAGGTTTCCTGTCGGTTCATCAGCAATCACGATTTTCGGTGAATTGACAATCGAACGCGCAATTGAAATCCTTTGCTGCTCTCCTCCAGAAAGCTCTGATGGCAGCATTCTTACTTTATGTTTTAGTCCAACGAGTTCGAGGACTTCCATTACACGTTTCTTAATTTGTGCGGGTGTACTTTCGATAACCTCCATCGCAAATGCTACATTTTCATAAACAGATAATGTTTGCAGCAATTTGTAATCTTGGAACACGACCCCGATATTTCTGCGAAACAATGGAACTTTTGTATTCCTCAGTTTTGGTAAACTTACACCATTTACGATAATATTTCCTGATGTCGGACGTTCTTCTCGATACATCATTTTGATGAATGTCGATTTCCCGGCACCACTTGTTCCTACTACATAAACGAATTCACCCGGTTTAATTTTTACATTAATTCCACCAATGGCACTTACACCATTAGGATAAGTTTTCTTTACATCAATCATTTCTATCATATATATATACCACCTAATCAGCTCTTAAATTTATTCATGTTGAATAGTAAGTCATGCTGTCATTAAAAGCTCGTAAATATACTTTAGCCGCTGTGAAACCCAAAAAAATAAACAGGTTTGCCCTGTTTTTAGGTTCTAAAACATTATATCATCAATTTTCGTCAAAATAAGCATTTATATATTACAGTTTCATTTCATTTAGATGAAACGGATCGAAAAATCCATAAACAAAAAGACCTATTTTTTGGAAGAAATTTCAATTTATTTTTAGGTATTTTTACTTAATTTTTGTCCTTGAATTTTTTTTGGTGGAAAGTAATTCCTGAGTAGTCTTTACCGTGAATAGACTATGTGATATGCACTTTAAACCCCTATTTTTTAGTAAAAGTCTTTTTAAACGATAGGAAATACGACTTAGCTTAAGGTAAATAAAGGATTCAGTTAATTGTTTCAGCCAAGTAAAGTTGCAACCATGTTCATGCCACATTTTGTGTAAAAAAATGGGATGAAAACAAAAAAAGCCCTGCTTATGATTTACAGGGCCTTGGTTCTTATTTTTTATCGGCGAGCCAAGCCGCAACATTGGCAGCGTCTTCGCCTTTTAGAACTTCTGATGGCATGATTCCTTTTCCTTCAGCAATAATGGTTTCAATGTCTTCTTTTGAAAGTTTTGATCCGACATTACTTAGTTTGGGGCCAGCTGCACCTTCAAGATTGTTGCCATGACAGCCCGCGCAGCTTCTTTCATAAAGCTTTTCTTCAGCGCTGGCTGTTTGGGTTGAATCTCCTTCAGGTTCTTTGCTTTCGTCTCCGCCGCCGCATGCAGTCAGCATAAGAGTTGTACCAAGTAAGAGTCCTAGCATTTTTTTATTCATGTAATTGCCTCCTCTGTAAGTTCCTTAGGAATATTATAACAGATTAAGCTGGTTTAAATCCTTCACCCAGAACTTCAGAAGCATCCATTACGACGACAAAAGCCTTTGGATCCACGGTTTTAATCAATTGTTTCAATTTAGTGAATTCGGACTGATCGACTACGCACATTAATAACGGGCGAGCATCATCTGTATACCCTCCCGTGCCTGTTAGACGCGTCACACCTCGATCGATTTCATTGATAATCGCATCACGTACTTCGACTTCGTTATTCGTAATAATCATGACCGTTTTAGAACGATTGATACCAACTTGAATTAAATCAATCGTTTTGCTTGTAACATATAATCCAATTAACGCATAGAGTCCTTGCTCAATATCAAACACGATTGCAGCCCATAATACAATTAAGCCGTCAATCATTGCAACACATGTTCCTAATGAAAAATGGGTGTATTTGTGGATAATTTGAGCAGCAAGATCCGTGCCCCCCGTTGAGGCCTTCCCGCGAAAGACAATACCAAGTCCGAGTCCAACCATGATTCCCCCGCAAATCGCCCCTAAAAGCGCATCCTCTGTCCAAGGTTCCCAATCTTTCGTTAGAAACACGATAAAAGGAAGAAACAGGGTTCCGACAAGTGATTTCGCTCCAAAATGCATCCCGAGGAAAATTAACCCCGCGATGAATAAGGGGATATTAAAAGCCCATTGTACAAATGCCGGCTCCCAGTGCAAGGTTGCATCAGTAATCGTACTAATTCCGCTTACGCCGCCAGAAGCAATTCGATTGGGAAGTAGAAATACATTAAATCCAATCGCAATAATCGCCGATCCCATCAAAACTAACCCATATTCAATCAGCTTTTCCAACATAGGATGCTTTGGTCCTCGATACCTTCTATTCATTATCTTCTCTCCTCTATGACAGGACTACGTAAGTCCGTACTTCCTTTGATAGCCGAAAGTAGTATAGCATTCCAAAACTCGCTAGTAAATGGCATCCGGATAAAGCGGTAAAGGAACAAAGGCAGCTTAACGAAAAAACTGGCAGGGAAAATCCCCTGCCAGTCATAAAACTTATAATTTTGAGCGAAGATAAGCATCGATAAACTGATCGATGTCACCGTCCATAACACCCTGGACATTACCAGATTCGGTGCTGGTACGATGATCTTTAACCATTGAGTACGGGTGGAATACGTACGAACGGATTTGGCTTCCCCAGCCATTTTCCTTTTGTTCACCGCGGATCTCATCAAGATCTGCTTGTTGCTGCTCAATCTCACGCTGATACAGTTTTGCTTTCAACATGTTCATAGCTTGAGCCCGGTTTTTGATTTGAGAACGTTCCGATTGGCATGTAACGACAACACCTGTAGGAACATGCGTAATCCGGACAGCCGAGTCAGTCGTGTTAATATGCTGTCCGCCGGCACCTGTTGCACGGTACGTATCAATTCTTAAATCTTCCGTACGGATCTCAATATTAATGGTGTCATCAAACTCTGGCATAACTTCACATGAAACAAACGAAGTATGACGGCGGCCAGATGAATCAAACGGTGAAATCCGAACAAGACGATGAACACCTTTTTCTGCTTTTAAATAGCCATATGCATTATGACCTTTGAACAGAAGCGTTACACTTTTAATTCCCGCTTCATCTCCAGGCAGATAATCCAGTGTTTCAACTTTAAAGCCGCGCTTTTCGCCCCATCTTGTATACATACGAAGCAACATTGAGCCCCAGTCCTGTGACTCTGTTCCGCCTGCTCCAGGATGAAGTTCAAGGATTGCATTTTTGCTGTCATATTCTTCACTTAACAACAGCTGCAATTCAAAGTCATTCATCTTCTTCGAAAGAACCATGATTTCTTCTTCTAATTCAGCTTGAAGCTCTTCATCACTTTCTTCTTTCACCAATTCGAATGTTAAATCAAGATTTTCATAGGAATCATTTAGTTCAGCTAACTCACCAACTGTTTCTTTCAACGCATTCGTTTCATTAATGACAGTTTGCGCTGCTTGTTGATCATTCCAAAAATCTGGATGAGTCATCTCGTTTTCTAATTCAGCAATACGGGCTTCCTTCTCTTCTAAGTCAAAGAGACCCCCTAAAGTCCGTTAGTCGCCTAGCGGTTTTTTCAAGTTCGTTTCTGATATCTGCTAATTCCATATTTCTCACCTCATAATAGTTTAAAAAGACAATTAAATAACACGTTCTTTGATCGATTCTTCCTCTGTAACTATAAGCCAAAGACAGGCTGATAAGCAACTGCCACATTGATGCAAAACAAAAGAGGCAACGCATAAATGTGATTTGGCTGCCTCTTCTGCCTCAAAACTGGACTTTAGTTTCCTCTGTTTATTCCAATTTACCGTGACAGTTTTTATATTTTTTTCCGCTCCCGCATGGGCATAAGGCATTACGTCCGACATCCGCCTTTTTTCGAGCCGGTTTTTTCTTAACCGCTTCTCCATCTTCCTTCGGATTAACCGCTTCTCCCTTAATGACTTCTTGGCGTTCGAGGTTATTACGGATTTCTGCTTTCATAATGTATTTCGCTACATCATCTTCAATCGCTGTAATCATTGCCTCAAACATTGCAAAGCCTTCTTGCTGGTATTCACGAAGCGGATCAATTTGGCCATAGGCACGAAGATGAATTCCTTGGCGTAATTGCTCCATCGCATCGATATGATCCATCCATTTGCTGTCTACCGCACGGAGGACGATTACTTTTTCGAATTCACGCATTTGTTCAGCTGATAATTGCTCTTCTTTTTCATTATATTTCTGAAGAACTTTATCTATCAGGAAGGCAGAAATTTCTTCGGCATCCTTGTCTTCAAGATCAGCCGCTGTTACTTCGCCTTCATCAAACAGATTTCCTTGTGCATAATCAGCGATAGACTGCAGATTCACTTCTGATTCTTCTTCAGTAGTTTGCGTTAATACTGCCACTGAACGCTGAATAGACGAAGTAAGCATCGTTTCAACGATGGATCGAAGGTTTTCACTATCAAGCACGTCAAAGCGTTGTTTATAAATAATTTCCCGCTGTTGGCGAAGAACATCATCATATTGAAGCAATTGTTTACGCGCATCAAAGTTATTTCCTTCGACACGTTTTTGAGCTGATTCTACTGCTTTTGATACCATTCTGCTTTGAATTGGCTCGTTATCATCCATACCTAAACGAGTCATCATCGCTTTCATGTTATCAGAACCAAAACGGCGCATCAGCTCATCTTCCATGGATAAGTAGAATTGTGTCATACCCGGATCACCTTGACGTCCAGCACGTCCACGAAGCTGATTATCAATCCGTCGGCTTTCATGACGTTCCGTACCAATAACGGCCAGACCGCCTGCATCAATGACACCGTCACCCAGCTTGATATCGGTACCACGACCAGCCATGTTTGTCGCAATGGTAACCGCCCCTAATTGGCCGGCGTTGGCGATGATTTCTGCCTCACGCTCATGGTTTTTCGCATTTAACACATTATGCATGATTCCTTTTTTCGTTAAATAGTTCGAAATGATTTCTGATGTCTCAATGGCCACTGTACCGACCAGCATTGGCTGCCCTTTAGCGTGGCGTTCCGCAATTTCTTCAACAACAGCGCGGAATTTCCCATCCATTGATGCATAGATTAAATCAGCCCGGTCATCCCTGATAATTTCTTGATTTGTCGGGATGCTGATGACATTCATATTATAGATATTACGAAACTCTTCTTCTTCCGTTTTAGCTGTCCCCGTCATCCCCGACAGCTTATCGTACATCCGGAAATAGTTTTGGAAGGTAATCGTTGCAAGCGTCATGCTCTCATTTTGTATCTCGAGACCTTCCTTCGCTTCAATGGCCTGATGAAGACCATCACTATAACGACGTCCTTTCATTAAACGACCTGTAAATTGGTCAACAATAATGATTTCGCCCTCTTGGACAACATAATCAACATCCAAATGCATCGTCGCATGTGCCTTTAACGCTTGATTGATATGGTGGTTAAGCACGACATTTGTGATTTCAAATAAGTTATCAATATTAAACGCAGATTCAGCACGGTTCATTCCTTCTTCTGTGAGCTGAACGCCTTTTGTTTTTTCATCATACGTATAATGAGTTTCTTTCGTCAGGGTACGTACAAAAGCATTTGCTTGAATATAAAGTTGAGCAGACTTTTGAGCAGACCCAGAAATAATCAGCGGAGTTCGTGCTTCATCAATTAAAATCGAATCGACTTCATCGATTACGGCATAATGAAGCGGACGCTGTGTCATCTGTTCTTTATAAAGGACCATGTTATCACGCAAGTAATCAAATCCAAGCTCATTATTCGTACTATAGGTAATGTCTGCTTGATAGGCTTCTTGTTTTTCTTCTTTAGAAAGACCATTTGTATTCAATCCAACCGTTAATCCAAGAAATTCAAAGAGCTCTCCCATTTCTTCCGCATCACGGCTAGCTAAGTATTCGTTGACCGTCACGACATGGACACCTTTGCCAGTTAGGGCATTCAGATACACTGGCATGGTTGATGTCAACGTTTTACCTTCACCGGTTTTCATTTCAGCAATATTTCCTTCATGAAGGGCAATCCCCCCCATGAGCTGTACGCGGAACGGAAACATCCCGAGTGCTCGCTTTGCTCCTTCACGAACTACAGCGAAAGCTTCTACCAAAAGATCATCGACACTTTCTCCTTTTTGGTAGCGTTCTTTAAATTCTTCTGTTCTTGCACGAAGCTGTTCATCCGATAAAGCCGCTGTCTGATCGGCAAGTGCTTCAATTTGATCTGCCTTTTTCTCTAGACGTTTCACATCGCGTTTATTCGGATCAAACACTTTATTTAATATATTCAGCATTCAGTAAGTCTCCTCTTTAGAAAGATAATCGACCTTATCTATAAGTGAACAGAAAATAGGACTTCTGCTTATTATCACGTAAATCACTCTGGTATCCCCTTAATATTACCACTTTACGTTTTTAGGTACAACTTCATCTATCTAAGAAAACTATGGATTTACACCCAGATGAACTGGTAGAATGAAAATAAAGAAAAATGGAAAGTCTTCCATATAAATAGAAAGATGTAGGATGTGATGATTGTGATAGGAGAACGAGTAAAAAAATACCGGCAGCAAAAGCGTATGTCAATGACAGAAGTAGCCGATAAAGCAGGCGTTGCTAAATCCTACTTAAGTTCAATTGAACGCAATTTGCAATCGAATCCTTCCATTCAATTTCTTGAAAAGATTTCTGCCGTATTAGATATTCCAGTAGACTCTCTCTTACATGATGAGCCGAACAAGGATAACTTAGATACTGAATGGATGTCGATAGTCCAGCAAGCAATGGCATCAGGTGTATCCAAGGAGCAGTTCAAAGAATACCTTGAGTTTCAAAAATGGAAAGCAACACAAGAAGAAAAACCTGATCATGAAGGATGAAATAAAAAATCCCTTAAGCAAGCCGATTTTTAACTAAAATCAGTTTGCTTAAGGGGTTTCTTCATTATAAGGCGCATGTTTTTTCATCTTTCCCTTGCTTGTCCTTTTTTTTGCCTGTAAGAAGTCTTTAATTTCCTGTTGTTTGAGTCCCAGCTGCCTCGCTTGCAGAATTAATTCTACCCATTCTTGATCGAGCTCTGCTTGAACCAATCCAATCCCTCCTAAAATACCGACCGTATTTCAGGCAGCCCGGCCATCTTAGCGTAGATACCTTAGACCCGAAACTTTGCGTCCTTACTTTTCAATAAGTTTGCCTTTTTCTGCCAAACATTTCCTTTGCCGTCCATTCATTATAAAGGATGATTTCCAAAATGGTTGTTGTTTTTTGTCGGATAAACTGGTAAAAAATAACTATTTTTTTACATTATTCTGATTTCTCTCTATTCCCACTTTACCATACTGGTAAACATTACCTATAACTTTTGTGTGCTGAAGAACTTTAATGGTACTTTATAAGTGTATTATTTGGGTACCTCTGGGTATTTTGCGTTCTCATTATTTGAGTCATTTTATCTGGATGATGTACCTTTTGTTTAGTTAAATCCTCACCGCAGACAGGACAAAGCCATTGTCCCTCTTTTGAACTGCTGAACGAAGGTCTGTTACAGCTATAACAGTTTTTACGAAACATGGCCCATCTCCCCTTTTGTACTCGTTAACGATAATTCGTTCTTATTTAAGAACAATTACATTGAGTATAAGGGAACCCTTTCTTCATTAAAACTCTCGGAATTGGCTATTTTCTATACATAACATGCGATATTCTATTGTTTTTACAAATTTTCTCTTTTTTACATAGGATTTTGTATTTTTTTGAGAACAAAGTGTTCTTAATAGAGTATAATTATAATAGAGAGGAGGAAAGATGATTACATGATAGGGAAAAAAATAAAAGCCCTTCGTATGCAGAAAGGGTACTCGCTAACAAAGATGGCTGAAGAAACCGATATTTCGAAGTCTTATTTGAGTTACATTGAACGAGGGATTCAGCAAAACCCTTCCATCAAGGTTTTAAGTAAAATTTCAGCTTTACTGAATGTTTCATTAGAAGAGCTCATGTCACCTCCGCCTCAAGCTCCTAATATACTTGATGATGAATGGTATGATCTATTTGCTGAGGCCATCCAAACAGGGGTGACAAAAGAAGACTTCCGTTACTATTTAAGTTTTATCCGTTTTAAAAAAGAGTTCCCTAGACAGAAAAAAAAGTAAACAGCGATTTCAAGGGGTCGGCTTTGTACACTTACAATAGAAAAAAAGCCCCTGAATCGTATGCCAGGAAGTCCTGGCATGACTCAGCGGCTTTCCTTATGAAAGGAATAGTCCACCATATAACAGTGCAGCTGCAATTACATAAGCGGGATGTACCTTCCATCGATTCATCAGTAAATAACTGATGATGCCTATTACCAGCATCTGCAGAATTCCGATGCTCTCATAGGAAGAAAAAAAGAAGTCATAGGCCATTACTCCAAGCAGGACAGCAATTACGGGTCTAACGACAACCGTTAATCGTTTCACCTTTGGCGAGCCCTTATGTTTGGTCAGTAGACTTAGGAGACCAATCATTAAGAGCAGCGATGGTGCCACCGCAGCGAAGACACCCACGACTGCTCCTAGAATACCAGCCTGCTCAAAACCAATATAACCCGCCATCTTGGTAGCAATCGGACCAGGCAATGCATTTCCTAGAGCAAGTACTTCACTAAATTCATGGAGCGACAACCATTCATACCGATCCACTACTTCTTTTTCGATCAAGGGAATCGATGCCGGACCGCCTCCATAACCTAATATTCCCGAGATAAAGAAAGCCCAGAATATTTGCAAATAAATCATGTTTCTTTCCCCCGATCCTTAGCATCCCGCTTAAGCAGCGCTCCGATTAGCAGAGCGAAGATTAAAATCGCAGGATGAACCTGGAGAACTTCCATTAACACTAAGCCGGCTATAATAAAAACAATCGTCCAAATCCATCCTAAGCTGGATTTGGATGATTTTTTGATAAAATCGATGGTCATCGTCAGAAGCATAACCCCAACCACCGGTACGACGGCTGTTGACATGCCCTTTACCCAGCCTTGGTCACGAAAGGCATTAAGACTCGCCAGCAGGACAATCATCATAATGATGGTCGGAACAATTGTCGCAAGCACACCGTTCACCATGCCCCATATGCCGCCAACACGGAACCCTATGTATCCAGCTAACTTCGTTGCAATTGGACCAGGCAGCGCATTACCGAGTGCGAGGATGTCACTGAATTCATCCGCATCCATCCATTTGTATGTATCCACCACTTCTTTTTGCACAAGTGGGATGGCAGCAGGTCCGCCGCCGAAACCCAGCATGCCTACTCTAAAAAATGCCATAAAGATTTGTTTCTGTTCCATTGCTCTCACCTTTTTTTCTCATATTCATTACCAGGCTGCAACCATTCCGTCCGTACGTGGTTCCGTTCCACCCTGCAGAACACCTGTTACGTGATCACGCCAAATAATCTGCCCTCTGCCAAATGTCCCTGAATGAAGGGATATTTCAATATTGTGTCCTCTTTCGCGTAAGTTCTCCACGGTATCAAGTGGGAAATTAGGTTCGACCTGGATGGTCTTTCCACCTATCCATTGCCAGCGTGGTGCATCTAGAGCAGCTTGAGGATGTAACTGGAAGTCGATCGTATTCATGACTACCTGCATATGTCCCTGTGGCTGCATATAGCCACCCATGACACCAAATGGGCCGACTGCTTCACCATCTTTCGTTAAGAAACCTGGGATGATGGTGTGAAAGGATTTTTTCCCTGGCTTTAATGCATTTATATGCTCCGGATCCAATGAAAAGTCATACCCGCGATTTTGCAGAGCAATCCCCGTACCTGGTACAACGATACCTGAACCGAATCCCATATAATTGCTTTGGATAAAGGATACCATATTTCCTTCATTATCTGCCGTTGCTAAATAAACCGTTCCACCCTTAGGAAGATCATAGGGCTGAGGAAGCAATGCTTCTTCGCCGATTTCCTGGCGGCGCGTTTCGCCATATTCCGGAGATAGCAGCTGTTCAACACTGATCGTCATATCATCTGGGTCAGTAATATAGGCCTTGCCATCCGTATAGGCAAGCTTCATCGCTTCAATTTGCTTATGATAGGTGTCCACTGCCTCTTTCTCTAGAAAAACGAAAACCTTTAACAATATTTAAGGCAGAAAGAGTTACAATTCCTTGACCATTCGGGGGAATTTCCCACACATCGTACCCCCGGTAGTTTACAGAAATCGGTTCCACCCATTGAGGACGATAACTATTTAAATCATCCAGAGAAAGAAATCCCTGATTTTTTATTGAAAAATCAGATATCTTTTCAGCTAACTCTCCATGATAAAAGCTTTCGCCATTCGATTCAGCAAGTTTTCTTAACGTATCCGCATGATGAGGTGACCGCCAGATTTCTCCTGCTTTTGGTGCACGACCATTTGGAGCAAATGTCGTAAACCACGCTTCATATTCTTTCGTTATCAGTTCTTTTTTATAGCGCTTAAAAGCTGCGTTCCAGCTTGCAGCAAGAACCGGTGAGACTGGATACCCTTCTTCTGCATATTGAATGGCAGGCCGCAAAACTTCTGAAAGAGATAATTTACCAAACCTTTCTGAAAGCTCTGCCCATGCTGCGGGTGCCCCAGGGACTGTAACAGGAATCATCCCATGAGCCGGCATGTTTTCAAATCCTCGTTCTTTCACGGCTTCAATCGAAATGGACTGTGGAGAAGGGCCGCTGGCATTCAAGCCGTACAGCTTGTCCTTCATCCATACAAGTGCAAAGGCATCTCCGCCTATTCCATTAGACGTCGGTTCAACCACGGTTAATGCTGCCGCTGCAGCAATCGCTGCATCCACAGCATTTCCGCCTTTCTTCAATATATCTAATCCTGCTTGTGCTGCGAGCGGCTGAGAAGTGGCCACCATCCCTTTTCTCCCAAAAATGGTTTGTCGAGTCGAAGGATATGGATTATACTGATAATCAAACTCCATCTTGTCACCCTCTTTATTAATTTTTTATACAAAATTAGGTATTTACTATTTTTATTAAAATAAGGTAAATAAAGGTTAAGCAACCTTTTGTAGCTAATTGTTACTTTATTCTCATGAAAAAATAGGTACAAAGAGATATAATTATATACAGCGTTATGTATTTTTATGCCAATTATTAGGAAGGGTTGTCTATGCATTATCCAACATATGAACATCCAGCCACCAAGGTCATCCATGTTGTTACAGATCAAACAAGTTGTCTGTGTGGAGAGGTTTATAACTCTTTTTATCAATTGACCAGAAGAGATCTTCGTAACATCAAATTCAAAGATGTAGGGACAATCAATTGCACCGAATGCCGGAATAAACTTAAAGAAGTGCAACGGGATCTGGTGAGTGTGAAATCATAGAAAAAACGCAGTTCTAGTTAAGAACTGCGTCCATCCTGTGAGTCTTCAGTTTGGTTCGATCAATCCATAACGCCCGTCCTTACGACGGTAAACAACATTTGTTGTATTTGTATCGGCATTGGTATAGACGAAGAAGCTATGACCCAGCATATTCATTTGCAGGATGGCTTCTTCACTATCCATCGGCTTCAAATCAAAACGTTTATTACGCACTACTTCTAATTCATCATCTTCTTCCTCAGGAAGCGTTTCAAAACCTGCTTCCAGGGGAGCGAACGTATCAGGAACCGTTGTAGTCGTTCTAAACTTACGATTAATTTTGGTTTTATGTTTACGGATTTGGCGCTCAAGTTTGTCGGTGATTAAATCAATCGCAGCATACATATCTGCATTCTCTTCTTCCGCACGGAGTACCAAATTAGGCATCGGAATCGTTACTTCAACTTTAGACGTTGTATTGTTAACTTTTAGATTCACCATTGCATTGGCTTCTGGTGTATTACTGAAATACTTTTCTAACTTATCAATCTTTTTCTCAACATACTCTCTTATTGCTGGAGTTACCTCAATGTTTTCACCACGAACGTTGTAATTCATAAAGTTAGTCCTCCTTTAAATAGCACTATAGGTATAATTCTACATTACCCCTTTGAAATCCTTCACAAACACTTATCAAAATTTGTCGAAATTTCAAAGCTTCCTGTCGAGAAAAGGAAGTTAATATTGATATCGCTTACAACCTTATTATATCAATAATTCCCGGAGAAAGAAAGACAGAGTTAAACTAGTAAAAGGTACAGCAGAAATAATCTGCTGTACCTTTTAAGAAATCGTGTAAGGTGTTAATTGCTCCTGTACCTCTGCCTGCCAAACGGCATAGACGGGATAAAACTGATCACGAATCAGCCTCTGTTTACCTTCACTACTATTCCAAGTCTTCTCCAGATACTCAGCTTCCTCCACAACGAGCGAAAAGCCTTGGATCACAGTAAGAAACGTAGAATGATCATAAAAATAATAAGCTAACTGATGGTTCGCTTCATCAATTTGAGCTAGACCAGCAAAAATATCGATCAGTATGAGATCATCTTCTAGCAGTGTGAACTCATCAAAACCTGCCAGAATCCGATCAAGAATGCCCCTCACGTTATAGAGTAATTCTGTGAATTCGCGAATGAACGGGTATGGAATCTCCATCATTAATTCTTCTTATCATAAAACATGCCGTCACCCATGATATTTTGATAGGGATTCACATATTTATCTGACGATTCCTTCTTCATACTAAGCTGTTTAAGATCCCGCTGGATAGCTGTTTTTTCAGCATCCATTAATCGTGTTAAGCGTTTGTTTAGAGCTACTGTGTTCCGTCCAATCACTGTATCTTCTGCAGAAAAAGGCGGAGAAATATTGGCTAACGCCTCATCGCGTTTGCTTAACAACTCATGAACCAGACCAATCGTTTCATCCCGCTTTTCTTTTGACGATTGCTCAAGAACAGCAAGCAGCTGCTCCGTTAAATCATGAAATTTTTTAACGGCTTCCATTATGCTTGTCCGCTTTGAGTAAATTGCTTCTGACGATTCAGTTGGATCGCTTCTTTCCACGTATTACGGAAATCAGTCACGAACTCCGTTACTTCATCAAGAATAGCGGAATCATTTTTTAAATTTGCTTCAATCAGCTGGCGATTCAGGTAATCGTAAAGCGCTAATAGATCTTTCGAAACCGCCACGTCCATATTCAGCGTCACCATTAATTCATGAATGATATTCTGCGCCTTCAAGAGATTATTGTTCTTTTCCTGAATATTGCCGGTCTCCATCGCTTTTTTACCAAGGGTAATAAACTTCAGACAGCCATTGTACAACATTAACGTCAAATCGCCAGGAGATGCAGTATTCACCGAGTTCTGTTGGTACGATTGGTACGGGTTAGATAAAGCCATTTTTATTATTCATCCTTTCAAGTACGATCAGCTAAAATATGAAGAAAGTGAGCTGCTCTGACTATTCGCTTTGTTAATTGCTGTTTCCATAGCCGTAAATTGCTTGTAGTAGCGAGTTTCCAGGGCCGTAAGTTTGGTTTCAAAACTCGATATTTTCTTATCGTAGCTGTTAAGCAATTTTCCGATAGTGAAAGTGTCATTTACGTCCGAAGCCTTCCCTGCTTTTGCTGAAATGTCTGTCATTGCTGTTTTCAAATCCGCTCTTAAGCGGCGAGCAAGTCCCTGATTTTCTGTTGTTGTACCCTCTTTTTGAAACAACTCATAAATGGCATTCGGATTCTCTGAAATCGCTTTACGGAGTTCTTCTTCGTTTATTACGAGTTTTCCACCTTCGTTATAGTTTTTTGTGGTAGTGATTCCAATTTGGCTTAACTGGCTGAAAGTTGATGTTCCATCCACTTTGCCATAAAGAGAAGACCTCATCTTCGTCAAGACACCATTTAACGTCGAATCATTCCGCAGTGTACCGCTCTTCGCCTTCTCATCCCACAGCTTAATGTCGCTTTCATCCATCTCTTTCCGCTGAGCTGCCGTCAAAGGCTGGTAAGCACGATACTTAGTCTCATCCGTTTTTTCCTTGATTTTGGTGATTAGTTCGTTGTATTTAGCAACGAATTTAACCACTGTATCCATGACAGCATCCACGTCGGCTGTTGAGGAGAAGGTTACTGGATCCGTTGTTTTCTGCTTAAGTGTAATTTCCACTCCGTTAATTTGGAAGGTGTTGGAAGAACGTTCGATTTCAAGGCCGTTGTATGTGAGTTTGGCATTGCCTCCGTCTTGATTTTTAAAGGTTGCATTTCCGAACATATCACCAGTTATTTTTATTTGGTTGTTACTGCCTGTTTGTTTTGCAGTAAAGGATATTTGACCAGTAGCTTCATCATAAAAAGCTGTAACATTAGATTTTGAATTTATCTTTTCTATAACACTATTTAAAGTATCAGTTTCATCATAAGTAATTGGTACCGCAGCTACTTTTCCATCTGTCCCTTTTGCCTCTATAGTAAAGGTACCTTTAGTAGTTAATTTAGCTGTTGGATCCATTTTCGCAATAGTACCTACTGATGTTGCAGCGGATGCCAATGTTTCAACATTAACCGTACCGGAAAAATCAGAAGTCGAACTTATATTTTTCACCGATATCGAATTTGGATCGGATACATTAACTGTTTTTTTAATATATGAACTTTGCTTCCCAATGCCATCAAAAATGAGAGTATCAAGTTCGAGCAATGATTTATTGATATCGCGATAGTCGTCCCGCTGCCATTCGGTAAATGTCTTCTTTTGAGTAATTGTATCGAGGGGAGCCCTTGCTGCTTGCATCATACTAGAAACTAGGGTGTCAATATCCATTCCACTTGCTAATCCGCTTATTCGTGTCATGTGATCATCTCCAGACTATATTTTTTCATCGACCATGATGCCAACAAATTCAGTCATAGCCGCATAGATATCTAACATTTTCTTAGGTGGAATCTCTCTAATTGTTTCATTCGTTGTTTGATCAACAACCTTCACATAATATTCATTGAGCTCTTCGTGATATTGAAATTGAACGGATGTGTAGCTTGGCGCAAGAAACTTATTTAACCCTTCAACCGCATCTTTTACCTGTTCTTTTTTAATGGGATGATTACTTTCATTTTGATTGTGACTAACCTTTTCAATGACATCGATCTCTCTTTGATAAAATGAACTGATTCCTTCTGAGATGGCTATTCTTTGCTGTGAGGAAAGAACGTTGGTCGTTAAACTTTCCAGCATGATTGCGCCTCCGATTGAACTCTTTATATTTTATATCGGAAACTACCCCGTTTTATTTAGAAAAAGACAGCAAAAAGCCGCACACAAAGTGTGCGACGGCATGCAATATTATCAGGTATATATATTGAGCAGCATTCCCTTAATTTCCCCAACAAGGTTAAGAACATCAAGGCCTTTTTTCTCTTTGTCGAGCACTTGATTCGTCAGGTCAATTAACTTTTTATCGACTTCTTTAACTAGTTTATACACTTTGGTCGACCCCCGCTGATTAAAACCGCGCTGTTCCTTCAGCTCTAGACCATTTTTAACGGCATCATCAAGAAAGTCCTTGACCATTTTTTTATACTTACGCAGGTTCTCGACCGATCTCATGTCAGCCAATTTCTCACCTTGCGCTTCAATCTCCGTCATTTTCTTGCTTAATCGTTCAAAAGTTACATCTGTCCGACGTTTATCCATTACTGAGGTAAAGGAAACGGAATCCTTAGCCACCTCCTCTTTAACATCCGATCTGGATAAAGAGCGATTGGTTATCCGTTGTACTTCCATCACTTCACACCTTCTTTACTTGATAAAAAGGAGAGGATACCCCTCTCCCAAATATTATTTCAATAATTGTAACACACCCTGAGGCAATTGATTCGCCTGAGCAAGCATGGATTGCGCTGCTTGATTCATGATATTATTCTTCGTGAAATTCGTCATTTCTAAGGCCATATCAAGATCGCGAATACGCGATTCAGCAGCAGTAAGGTTTTCACTCATTGTTCCAAGGTTGTCTACTGTATACTCAAGACGGTTCTGAACAGCACCAAGTCGTGCACGTTCTGAGGATACCTGCTGTATAGCTGCATCAATCTTAGTAATGGCTCCTTCAGCTTTTCCAACTGTACTTACGTCCACACCATTTAGTTTTAACCCAGTTGAACTCATGTCACCAATTTGAAGTTCAACTTTCTGACCTGAGTTTGCACCGATTTGAAAAGCAAATGAACCTCCAGTACCTCCAGTCAAGAGTTTCGAACTATTAAATTCGGTTTCTTTAGCAATCCGATCAATTTCTGCTGTAAGTTCAACCATTTCTTTTTGAATCTCTTCTCTATCCGCATTTTTATACGTACCGTTAGCTGATTGAACAGACAATTCTCGCATCCTCTGCAGGATTTCATGCGTCGAAGAAAGTGCACCCTCAGCTGTCTGAATTAACGAGATGCCATCCAGGGCATTTCTTTCCGCCATATCGAGGCCGCGTATTTGCGACCGCATTTTTTCAGATATCGCTAAACCCGCTGCATCGTCAGAAGCTCTATTGATTCGTAAGCCCGATGATAGTTTTTCCATGCTTTTAGACGTATTCGTATTGTTAATTGTTAAATTTCTGTAAGCATTCAACGCGGATATATTATGGTTGATTTTCATCTTCAGTCTCCTCAGAATTAGTATTTTCTCTCATAATATTGCTTTCGTAAGCGGACATTTTCCGAACCACAGCTGGGTTTACATTTGTTTTCATCGCTGTATTCCACGCTTGAGCGATTGGTCCAATAATTTTTAAAACATTTTCTATTAGACTGGTATCTTTCTTTCTATTAGCCAAAATAATCTGATTGGCCATATAGTTATATAAACTGTCTAACTGTTCAGCAATTGGACCAGCTTCATACTTGAGACCAATACCCAACCGCTCGACAATATCGTTTGATTTTTGGAGTTTTTGATTGGCCTCAAACAACTTATTTTCAGCAATCAAATCGCGTGCCGCTTCAAGATTAACAATCAACCCCTCATATAAAAAAGCGGTCAATTCTTGGGGTGTCTTTTTATATATCACTTCATTTGTCAGGAGTTCCATCCGTTACCTCCATATTCATTAACTATTCTATTTATCGGCAAGTCATTTCTAGTTTTAAGAAGATTTCTCCATCTCTTCTAATAAAATAAAAATTTCTGCAATGACGGCATATAACTGAGGTGGCACCCCTTCGCCGAGATCTACATCAAGCAGGTTAGCCACAAGAGACGAGTCCTCCTGTATTTGAATATCATTTTGTTTAGCCAGCTCAATAATTTTTCGCGCAACCTGACCACTTCCTTGGGCAACCATTGAAGGTGCTTTCCCCTGGGCTTCGTCATAGCGGAGCACGGCTGCACTCGGTCCGTTAACCCGTTTACGGCTGATTTGATTAAAAGATTGCTGATTCATATCGTATAATCATACCCTTTCTGTTTCAATGAATGTTGGCCACCTTGTTTTGTCTGTCCAGTTAGCTCCTTCACAATGTCAACAGTCTTAGCTGTAAATGGCTTAAACTGAATAGCGCCTGCATGATAGCCGATATCAGCTAATCTATTTAGTGATTCGACAGCTAGCGGTTCCATTCTTTCTTGAAAATTCTGTTGATCATTTTTAAACGTTAATGATAGGTTACTGTTTTGGGCATTAAGCATAATGCCCACTTCTCCCATTTTCTTTGTTTCAAGGACAAAATATAAACTACAGTTTTCCCAATCAATCGATCCACCCTGCTTTTGTGAATTAACAAAAACTTTCACATTTTCGACCTGTTTTTCCAGAAGAAAGGGAAGCTGCATGAACAACTGTTGTTGGCCTGTTGAATCATGTTTACTTAGCAGTTGCTGTCCAGTCAGGCTGGCAGCTGTCTGCTCCACCGTTCGTACTGCATCAGCCTGAAGATTATCTCCCTGCATCATTCTCAGTAATGAAGCTTTAAGATTCGTTTGCTCCTGGACTTGTTTGGATGATAATAAGTTCTGAGCCAGATCCGTTTCATGCATGAGTCCCAGTTTTTTAATGCTTTCATAAACCTGTCTCGCTCCAGGCTCTTCTCCTGGAAACGGTTTAATCGCTTGTTCAATTTGTCTTGCCAGCAAATCATTCGGCGAACTGTTTCTCATAAGAAGGCTTTGTTCAGAAACAAAATGTTTCATGCGAGCATCCGAGGGCTGAAAGATCACCTTCTCAACGCTTGCTTTAATATCTTTGACAATCGCATTGGCCTCTGGATAACGCCCCTGCTTAAGCAAGTCACGTGCCGCTGCTAACCGACTACTAGCGGTCATTAATTTCTTCTCGGTAGCCATATCGGTATATAACAAAAAGTCACTTTTTAAAATCGTGTTATCAAGCTTCGTAATCGTTGCCTCCAACGTTTGCTTAATAGCTGCAGGCTGCTGTTTGGCTTCAATCATATTGCTGATTTGACTGAGGTTTCTTGTGATTTCCTGCCGTGTTTTTTTAAAATCAATCGTCAGTTGAGATAGTTTTTTCGTAATTTCCGTAACTAAAATATTTTTAGAATCCAATCCAAGCGCTTGAACACTTTGACTTACTTGATACTGCTCAGCTTCAGACAGGGAAAGTGTATCTTTCTGTTTAAGCTCTGGATGAGCTTTCTCCAATTCTAAAAAGGCTTCAGTAAGTTCGCGACGTGCAGCGAGCTCACGGCCTTGTTCATTTAGGTTACTAGCCTTCGCTACTGCTTCTTTCATACCCGATAGGTTCAATCCATCATTGTTCTCAATAAAATTTTCCATGGATTGCAGTATTTTAGTAAATGACGGTTCCTTTTGAATCTGTTTAACGATTAATTGGGCAGCTTTCGCAAGATCATTGTTTTCTGAATCTGCGGGCTCAATTGCTTCGATTGTTTTATTCAAAGCCTGCGTCAGCTTTGCCATGGCTATTTCTTGCAGCTTTAATGCATCCTGAGCATTTTTATCCATTATTTGTTTGCCTGCTTCAAATACTTGTCCAACTTTTAGCAATTCATTTTTCAAAACAGCCAAACTCTCTGCATCCATTCCCTTTCCTTTGAGAGAAAGAATGTATTGATCAACGATCTCCTCATATCCACCTTCTTTTAAAGCTTTAATCAGCTGATTAGTTAGATCCTGCTTAGCTGCCGGTTTATATTTTTCAGAAGAGAAATCGATAGATAGATCAAAGTCGTCAATTAGCTTATTTAGTGAATCAGAAAGTGTTTGACCATGAAGCGCTTGATGAACCGCTTTTAACTGTGTAGAAATGATGGGGAGCTTTTTACTTTGCAACATTCGAATGGTTTCCAGTTTCTCATTCAAAGAACCTGGTTCAGAGGTTAGAAATTTTTGGAGTTCCAATAAAGTCTCTTTCGTCACCTGATCACCATTTTTAGTCACCTCTGCCAATGCCTGCTTCAGTTCACCATTTTTAGAAGGATCGATACCTGCTTTGGCCATTAGATCATCGACTGATTCCTCGGAAGAATCCACTTCTTGAGGTATAGAAGTCTGCTTAACATTCAACGTCCCATTCTCATTCACATCAACGATTTCCACATTTACCCGATCACTTTCAGGTAAAGCACCTTCAAACTTCACCTTAATTTCCTGACCTTTAATTACAGCGAGAACTTCTGAATCACTCAAGCGTTCCTTAATCTGCAGCGGAGTGACCATACCTTGTTTAAGTTGCGATACGCTTGAATCTGCTATCTTATTTGAATTTAAAAAGCCATTCGTATTAATTTGCATTTCTTCACATCCCGGACGTATTGTCTATAGTATTTTTATCGGTTGTGGACTTAAGATATGAAGGGGTTTTTTAGTGATACATATGGGTAAATAGAAACAATTAGAGAGTATTTCGTAGAATAGTTTATTGGAGTGGTATAAAGCTAAGTCCTCTTAATAGTTGATCTATGGACGAAGAGTCACAGTTAGTTGAAGGTTTGTAGTTTTATAATTAGTGGTAGGTAAATTTAAAAAAACAGTGACTAGTAACAGATATAATGATCCATATTTAATCAATATTGATTAAATTTATTACGCTAACCTTATGGCTTTCAATAGCTCTAATGATTTCTTAACTATGCTGTATAAAACTCAGATAATAGAGAGAGTATAATCATGTTTGATTTAAAATCAGCATGGTGATAAAGAAGTATTAAAAGGAAAAAGTAAGAAATTTAAAATATGGCTAACGAACAAATATTATGATGCTACGAAAAAAGCACTAACTAGTGATGGAATGATTCAAAAACTTGGAGTTATGGAAATGAAAGTTGCTTTTGATGAGGATGAACATCCTTTGCAGATTGAGCGGAATCAATGATTCGTCAATTTCATCCAAGTATAGCTCATTAGCTTCGTAGCTTATTTGCTCCTTTTCTACAACTAAATGAAATTCAAGTTCTAACGTTCTTACGAACCAGTCCAGTTCTTTCATCTTCTCCTCATCCTTTCAAACGTAGCCTTTTTCCTTTAGTGAAACATATCTGTCACCGCCCATGATAATGTGATCTAGGACATCAATTCCAAGAATTTTACCAGCCTCTACTAATCTCCTTGTTACTTCACAATCTTCCCTAGATGGGCTGGGGTCAAATGAGGGATGGTTATGATAAACCATTATCGATGCAGCATTGGATAGAATAGCTGGTTTGAAGCATTCCCTTGGGTGAACGATGGAAGCATTAAGACTCCCTACATGGCAGATGTTTATGTTTGTAGGCTGATTCTTCGTATCTAAACAAACAACAACAAAATATTCACGATCAGCTTCACCTAGAAATTCCTTCATCAATTGATATCCATCTTCTGGTGATTTAATTTGTCTGTTTTTATAAAGGATGCTTGACTGTTTCACCATTCTTAGGCTTACGATATTGACCCTTTTTGCAGGTTGTTTCTTCAATTCAATTCCCCCTTCCAGTAGCTCTAATTGCTTTGATTCTAATGCTTTGTAATGGTTCATATCAATTCCTCCTCAAATAGAAATAGCCCTAACTCCACAAAAGGAATTAGGGCTAATGAATTATTACTATATTAATATTATAATATATACTTATTTTTCCGTGTAATTCGGATTATCTTCAAAAGAAAGGTCCTCCTAATGGAGAACAGGATATAACTGTTTTTCTAGGAAACTGTATTCATTCTTTAACACATTCAATTCACCGCTCAGCCTCTCATTTTTAATTACAGAAAGATTATGTTCTGAAGCGTATTCATCTATCCTTTTCATTTCATGAAGCTTCACGTCCATCTCATCCAAGATACGAACATCATCCTCAGTCCTTTTAAGCTGTTGTTCGAGGAATTTCTTCTGGTCTTGTTGGTCTTGTTCCATCTAGTTTCCTCCTGTCAAACAGCTTTTTTACTACTATTTGAAAAAAGAGACCTGGCATAACTAGAGTCCCTTTCAAGAAACCTAAGATTAACGTAATAATTGACGAACGCGTTGTGGCTGTTGGTTAGCTGGAGCCAACATAGCTTCAGCAGCTTGAGAAGAAATCGAGTTCTTAGTTTGGTTCATGATTCCATTAGCCATGTCTAAGTGCCAGATACGAATCTCAATCTACCGTTAAGTTCTCAGCACATTTAACTAAGTTGTTAGAGTAGCATTATCTATATGTTTATTATTTACCCATAACATGTTTATTAACTTTTCTAGCTAGTACTTCCATTGATCCATTATACCTACGTGATGTTCTATAATCCAAAATTTCAAACCCTTTAGATTTTAGTAATTTTGACAATGAATCATATGAAAAATAATTAATATGTTCTATTACTTTCCACATTGGATCGTCTTCCTTAACAATTCTAGAAAAAGCACTATTGAAGTTGGGTGTTGATATCCAAACTATGCCTTGTTCCACTAGAATTCCATTAAGCTTCTCAATGGCTATAACAGGATTAGTAAGATGTTCTAATACGTCACCCATACATATAACATCATATTCCTCTTTTATATCAATATCCAAAAAGTCTACGCAATTGATTTCTATTTCTAGTAAATCCGAAACATTTTTGGCCAAACTTTTTCTAATATCAATACCCGTTACGTTATAACCGTGTTCAAGAGCTACTGCTAACATTTCACCTGAACCAATTCCAATCTCCATAAAATTACTACCCTTTGTATATTGTTTTATTCTATTTATTATTTCGTCATTCAAATGAATCAGATTTAAATTCGGGCTTCTTTCATAAACTGAAGATGAATTATTTAATAGATTTGATATTTCTAATGGAATATTATTCGCGAAAATATGTTCACATACTTCACAATACATCCATAATCTTACTGGATTAAACCCATTAACAAAATCAATACTCGTAACTGCGTTATATACAGAATATACCTTTGTCTTCTTTTTCACAAAGAGGACATTTCTTAATATCAGCTTCCTTT
>NZ_AJTN02000253.1 GCF_000305495.1 Peribacillus psychrosaccharolyticus ATCC 23296
TAACCGTAAACGGATACATAAGAATTCTTTGATACCAGCATAATTCACAGGGTTCATATTGTCTTTATTTTCTAGAAAAATATAAGCTGCCAAATGTTGCGATGATCGAAATGGCCATGACGAAAAATAGGAAATTATCTCGAGTAGCTGATTTTTTCATTTATACTCTCCTTACTTCGTATTCCTAAAAATTATAGTATGATTTGATAAGTAAGTAAAATATATATACCCAGTAACTTCGTTCAGAATACCTAAGGTCAATTGCTTGAAAAAAGAAAAACTCAATTAATTTTTCGTTTCATTCCAGTAAAAGTAGGGTATGTTGTTAAGATGAAGTAGTGCCATTAAAGGAGTATGAAGAATATGGAAAACCTAGATCTACATAAGTATGAAAAAATCATGGAAATACGTAATATGCGAAGTGAGGATATAGAAGAAATAATCGCACTTCAAGAATACTGTTTTCCTGGCATGGATCCATGGAAGAGGGAGCAACTAGAAAGTCATTTGCAAATATTCCCTGAAGGTCAATTTGTAGCCGAATACGATGGTAAGGTAATTGGCTCATGTTCAAGCCTGATTATTAATTTTGACGAATACGATGACCGCCATACTTGGGACGATGTGACTGATAACGGCTACATTACTAATCATAATCCGGATGGATATAATTTATATGGAATAGAAGTAATGGTACATCCAGAATTTAGACGGATGAAGATCGGGCAACGATTATATGAAGCAAGAAAAGAATTAGTAGCGGAGCTAAACTTAAAAAGTATCATCATTGGTGGAAGAATTCCTAATTTCCATAAATATTCTGACGATATGTCTGCCAGAGAATACGTAAAAGAAGTGCAGCTTCATAAACTGTATGATCCGGTTTTATCGTTCCAGCTGTTAAACGAGTTTTCTCTTATGAGAATCAACCCTAATTATCTTCCAGATGATGTTCAGTCCAATAAATATGCCACGTTAATGGAATGGAATAATGTCGATTACAGACCAAAAAATAAACGCTACTTTAAAACATCTGAGCCTGTAAGGATTTGCGTAGTTCAGTACATGATGCGTCAAATTAAATCATTTGAGGACTTTGCCAATCAAGTAGAGTACTTTACTGATGTAGCATCCGACGCAAATGCTGACTTTGCAGTCTTTCCAGAATTGTTTACAACCCAGCTAATGTCATTCTTAAACGAAAGATCACCTAGCATGGCAGTGAAAAAGCTGACGGAGTTTACTGAACAATATATTGAACTGTTTACGACATTAGCCGTACGTTATAACGTCAATATCATTGGAGGATCTCATTTTGTAAAAGAAGATGATGATAATATCTATAATATTGCCTACTTATTCCGTCGTGATGGAACGATAGAGAAACAATACAAAATTCATATCACTCCAAATGAACGCAAATGGTGGGGAATAAATGCTGGAGACAGTATTCGTGTTTTTGATACAGACTGTGGAAGAATCGCGATTCAGATTTGCTATGATATTGAATTCCCTGAAATGGCCCGTATTGCTACCGAAATGGGCGCGAAGATTATCTTTACACCTTTCTGTACGGAAGATCGTCAAGGGTACTTGCGCGTGAAATACTGTGCACAAGCCCGCGCGGTTGAAAATCAAATTTATACAGTCATTTCTGGTACAGTCGGAAATCTGCCGCAAACCGAAAATATGGATATTCAGTATGCACAATCAGGAATTTATGCTCCTTCAGATTTTGAATTTGCACGTGATGGTATAGTTGGTGAAACAAGTCCTAACCTTGAAATGGTTCTTATCGGAGACGTGGATCTTGAAATTCTGAGACGGGAACGCCAAAATGGTACCGTACAGCAGTTGAAAGATCGCAGGCATGATATTTACCAGCTTCATTATCATAAAGGAGAAAAATAACAACAGGAATAAAGATGCAGAGAAGGGAAGGATTTCTATGAAATCCGTCCCTTCTTTTTTAAAAAAATTTATGATAACTTTAGATGATACATAATTAGTAAATATCAAAATATAGTGAAAATAGAAAAGGAGTGTTTTTATGAATTGGAAGACCGGTTATCAGTCTTGGGCAGGATTTCAAAATCTTGATGAAGATTTAAAAAGAAAATTAGAAGAAATCAGCAGCGATGAAGCGCAGCTTGAGGATGCTTTTTATAAAAATTTAGAGTTCGGTACCGGCGGGATGCGTGGAGAAATAGGTGCAGGTACAAATCGCATGAATATCTATACGGTTAGGAAGGCAACAGCTGGTCTTGCAGCCTATATTTCCTCTTTTGGGGAGGAAGCAAAAAAACGTGGTGCTGTCATTGCCTTTGATTCACGTCATAAATCTCCGGAATTTGCTTTGGAAGCAGCCAAAACGCTTGGAACATATGGAATAAAGGCATACCTATTTGATGAATTACGGCCAACGCCTGAGTTGAGCTTCGCTGTTCGTGAGCTTAATGCTTATGCAGGAATTGTCATTACAGCCAGCCATAATCCTCCTGAATATAATGGGTACAAAGTGTATGGGCCAGATGGCGCACAACTTGCCCTTGAGCCGGCAGATCAAGTGATACAATACGTTGATGACATTGAAAACGAACTGGTGCTTGAAATTGAAGAAGAACAAGTACTGAAACAAAAAGGTTTGATTCAAATAATTGGAGAAGAAATCGATGCATTGTATAATGAGCAGCTGTTAACTTTGCCGGAAAACCCTCAATTAGCTGAAGAAACGGATTTGGAAATTGTGTTTACGCCGCTTCATGGTACATCCAATAAATCTGTGCGTCGTGCATTAAAGGACCTTGGTTATAAAAACGTTCACGTTGTGGCCGAACAAGAACTTCCCGATCCTAATTTTTCTACAGTTGCTTCGCCAAACCCGGAAGAGCATGCTGCATTCGAACAGGCAATTAAACTTGGGAACAGCGTCGATGCTGACCTATTAATTGCGACTGATCCAGATGCTGACCGTCTAGGAATCGCTGTTAAAAACAAACAAGGTGAATACGTGGTACTGACTGGTAATCAAACAGGTGCTTTATTATTAGATTATTTACTTACACAGAAGAAAGAGAAGCAAACACTTCCTCAAAATGGTGTAATCTTAAAGACAATTGTTACCTCAGAGATTGGCCGGAAAATTGCATCTGAATTTGGATTGCCTACTATCGATGTTTTAACTGGTTTTAAATTTATATCTGAAAAAATTAACGCTTATAATGAAAGCGGCGAGCATAGTTTCTTATTTGGTTATGAAGAAAGTTACGGATATCTAGTTAAAGATTTCGCAAGGGATAAAGATGCTATACAGGCCGCTGTCCTTGCAGTTGAAGTATGTGCGTATTATAAAAAACAAGGAAAAACCTTATATGAGGGTCTATTAGAGGTATTTGAAAAGTATGGTTACTATTTAGAAGGATTGCGTTCACTTACGCTTAAGGGAATAGATGGAGCTCGTCAAATTAATGGAATTTTAGACGATTTCCGTAACAATCCTCCAAAGCAAATTGCCAAACAGCATGTTGTCATTGAGGAAGATTATCGAAGCAGTCGAAAGCATTCATTATTAAAGAACACTCAAGAAACAATTGATTTGCCAAAATCAAATGTACTCAAGTATTTCTTAGAAGATGGTACATGGGTTTGCTTGAGGCCTTCTGGAACAGAACCTAAAATTAAATTTTATTTTGGCGTACAAGGAACATCAATGGCAGAAGCTGAAGAAAAACTTGCAGCAGTGACTTCCGATTTCATGGCTGGTATTGAAGCAAAGTTAAGCGTAAGCTAAGGATATTATAGTGATGGAAGGACTAAGTCCTTCCATCCTTTTTTTTGGCTTTTTTGCATAGAAACGTATAGGAAACAAATGCTAAGAATAATCAATCAGAAACAGCTGCCCAATCCTCATAGGTACATTCGGTAGCGTGATCCAAGTAACGGAACAGGGAATACAGCTTTGCCTGAACGATTGTATAATCGGTTTCAAAGTGATACACATGGAGAAAATGTTCAATCTTCTTAGAAAGAAATTGATCTTTAGTCTGAACCATTAAAATCGTTAAATTATCCCAATCCGAGCGATGCGTACAAAATAATGCTCGGTCATAATCATTCTTCTCCATCAATACCCCTCCTTCATCAGGAGCTACTGTTAGTTTGTACACGAAGTGTATGGCAATCTCTATGCAAAAAGTGGAGCCGTTGTTTTTGCAGGCTTGTTGCTATTTACCTGAATAATATTGAGTGTAAAAAGTGTAGAAACGTCCAGCAAAGCAAAGGTACGTAGAATAAGCTTTGAAAAAAATACATACTAAAAAGAACAAAAAAGTAGGAGGAATCGCATGAAAAAAATCATATGTGCCTTTTTAACCCTCTTGATTGTTCTTCAATTCGGAATGAATACGTCAGCAGCAAATACTGGTTATGAGAAATATGGTCGAATAGCTATAGCCGTGGTTAAAGCGGATTATCCAAATGACGATGTAGTCGATTACGAATACAAGGGACGTACTCAAAATCCAAATGGACAAGCAGAGGACAGTTTTCAATTTCAAGTAAAAGATAAGGGAAGTGAAAGGACCGTTAAAGTGAAAATCAGGCATGATTTAACGAATAAAAAAATGTTGAACCTTATAGTAGAAGAAAAGGGTAAATAGACACAGAATTATCCCCCGTCAACTGCACAGAAAATGTCTTCTTCGTCATGTTCTCTCTTCTTTTTCATACAGTAGAGTAAGGGTAGAAAAGGGGGAGAGGCAGATGAATACTTCAGAGCATAAGGATTTGGAGTATACAATAAGTGAAATTACCGAAATAGCAAAAGGTTTCGGTCTTGATTTTTATCCGATGCGCTACGAAATATGTCCTTCTGAAATTATTTATACATTTGGTGCTTATGGTATGCCAACCCGGTATTCGCATTGGAGCTTTGGAAAGCAATTTCATAAAATGAAGCTCCATTATGACTTTGGATTGAGTAAAATATATGAGCTCGTTATTAATTCAGATCCATGCTATGCATTTCTTTTAGATTCTAATTCATTAATACAGAATAAGCTTATCGTGGCACACGTTTTAGCTCACTGTGATTTTTTCAAAAATAACGTCCGTTTTCAAAATACGAAGCGTGACATGGTAGAAAGTATGGCAGCTACAGCCGACCGCATCCGCCATTATGAAACCATTCATGGTAAAAAAGAAGTAGAAACCTTTCTTGATGCCGTCTTAGCCATTGAAGAACATATTGACCCTTCAATGATGAGGGCAAAATTTGATCTATTTGATGAAGAGGAATCCAGTGAAGAAATTAAACAAAAGCAGACTCCTTATGATGGATTATGGTCATTAGATAGTAACGATGTACCCGAGAAATCGCCAATAAAGAAACATAAGAAATTCCCGCCAAGACCAGAAAAGGACATAGTCCTATTTATTGAGCAATACAGTCGTGAACTCACCGACTGGCAGCGTGACATATTAACCATGATGCGTGAAGAAATGCTCTACTTCTGGCCTCAGCTTGAAACTAAAATCATGAATGAAGGCTGGGCTTCGTATTGGCATCAGCGTATTCTTAGAGAGCTCGATCTCACATCAAGTGAAGCGATTGAATTTGCTAAGTTAAATGCAGGGGTGGTTCAGCCATCACGCACGAGTATCAATCCGTACTATTTAGGACTTAAAATATTTGAGGATATTGAAGACCGGTATGATAATCCAACAGATGAAATGAAAAAGCTTGGAATCCAACCCAAATCCGGCAGGGAAAAAATGTTTGAGGTTCGAGAAATTGAATCCGATATTTCATTTATCCGAAACTATTTAACTAAAGATTTGGTAATGCGTGAGGATCTGTATTTGTTTCAAAAGCAGGGAAAAGACTATAAAATTGTGGATAAGCAATGGGAAAAGGTTCGCGATCAGTTAGTGGGGATGCGGGTCAATGGCGGTTTTCCTTATATCACCGTCAATGACGGCGACTATCAGCGCAAAGGGGAAATATATTTAAAACATTGGTATGAAGACATTGAATTAGACTTGAAATACTTAGAAAAGGTTATGCCCTATATATACCAGCTCTGGGGCAGGCCCGTTCATCTAGAATCGGTGATGGAAAAGAAAGAGATTTTATTTTCCTATGATGGGAAGAGTATTCATCGTAAATATTTGTGAAATTTCACCCTTTGTAAAAAGACATTCTAAATTAGTGTTCTCCTAGAAGAGGGAATAAAAAAAGAAGTCACACATTTAACGATATCAGCCGCATAAAAGGAACATAGAAACAATTAGTCTCTAAACCAACCTGAGTAAAGATAAATTCTATCATCAATTGAAAAAAGAACTCTGAATAAGAAAAACATAGGGAGATTTTAGTCTTCCTATGTTTTCATATTATTTATCTGTATGTTTTTGCTTCTTTTTCAAATACTCCGCACGTATTTTTTCCAGTTGCTGCTTTTTATCAAATTTAGCAGGCGTCCGTTTTTCATGAAACTTTGTCACAGCTACCTGACCTTTGGTATCCAATTGATATTTCCCCACTTTGTTCACCTACTTTTCTTCTCTTTAAAAAGAATCTATTCAACAAATATAATATACCTTATTTTTTATTAGTGTACTGAAAAACTTAGTAAATATTCGTTTAATGCGAATAAGTCCTTGGTATTCATCGTAAATATTTGTGAATAGGAAGAAGATGATCTCTAAACTATAGGGATCATCTTTTTTCTATGTTTGTAAAATCATCAATAATTTCAATTACTTCAATTTTCCCATTAACCAAAAGCTCTGGAAGATTTGGATTGACCTTTCCCTTCCAATATTCTCTAGCTTGTTCGATTTTTCGAGAAAAAGGAACCCCATCTTCCTTTGGGAGAAGGCTGCCATCGCCGAAAAAAGAATTCCCAATTACTCGGAGTTTAACAATCTGTAAAACATTCCGATTGTGCGAATCAAATAATTCTTTCCATGTCAAAGCATCTTTATAACTGTTTGCAGCATATAAACAAGACAATCTAGAAGGATAGTTAGGATACTCTTGAAGTCTCACCATTTCTACGATCACTTCTCTAATTGCTCTGATTGTTTGATCTACATACTTAATAGCAACATCAGCATTTTCGCTATTCATATTCAAACCAGCCTTTGAATAGTGATTTTGTAAAATCTGAAAAAAGTCTTCACCTTTAGGATTAAGTTGTTCCCTCTCAAAAAAGAAGCGATATAAGGCATTATATTGATTCTTATCAAAAAAGATGATCTGACCCATCTTCATTTTTTTCCTCGTTACAATATGATAAACAAGCAATTCGTTCTCTTCCATAAGCAGCCTCCCTATTGTATTGTTAAATTTTAACATGGAATAAACGTAGGGAGGAAGCCAAGGTGCCTGTTCAGACAGGATATATTCACCCGTTCATAATCGGTGATTGAAATTTTTGGTAAAAGTTACCGTTGTCTAGGTAAATTGACTAGTATACGATTATTAACGGTAAATATGGAGGGGAGGAAATACAATGAAAAAAATATCAATGGTATTATTGTCACTAAGTTTAGTTCTTGGTTTTTCTTTCAGTACATTGGATGTAGCTGAAGCGAAAGGTGAAGTTAAGAAATTCAGTAATTGTAAGGCGATGAACAAAGTCTATAAAGGCGGAGTAGCCAAAACAAAGAGCACGAAAAACAAAGGCGGCAAAACAAAGTTTAAACCTTTTGTATCAAAGGCTTTATACAATGCAAATAAAACAAAAGATCGGGATAAAGATTATATTGCTTGCGAACGCTAAGATAGATGGAAAGGGGCTTTTTTTAAAAGTCCTTTTTATTTTTTATGAAGCATACCCAGTGGGGTATTATTGAGATTTAGAATATGCCTAGACGGGAATAACTGCTAGTTTTGCTTAATAGTCATCGAAATACCCCCCCGGCTTCAAACAATCTATTGACCATATAAGTATTTGCTTATATTATGATAAGATAAAAAGGGAGGAGGGAAATCATGCACCATCTATCAGATCAAAGCATTGATACAATTGCCGACATATTAAAACTTTTAGGTGATAAAACTCGGTTAACTATGGTGAAGATTATGTCTGAACACGAATGTTGTGTATGTGAATTTGTTGATTTGTTTGAGATGAGTCAACCAGCGATTTCTCAGCATTTACGAAAAATGAAGGATAAGGGGTTGATAAAAGAAACAAGAAAAGGGCAATGGGTTTTCTATTCGTTAAATCCAAATCATCCGAATTATTCTTTCGTTCAAACCGTTATTCAGGCGGTCCCAAGTCAGCAAGGAAAGTTAAATAATTTAAAAGCACAGGGAAAACGAATTACCTGTTGCTAAGTATATAGGAGGAAAACCAGCATTGATTTCAGTGATAGCAGCGATTATTATTTTTCTTTTAACCCTTACACTAGTTATTTGGCAGCCTAAAGGATTATCAATTGGGTGGTCAGCTTGTGGAGGTGCGGTTCTTGCATTATTGGCGGGAGTCGTAGATTTTCATGATGTATTTGAAGTAACACAGATTGTCTGGAATGCTACATTAGCTTTTATTGCAATTATAATTATTTCTCTTATCTTAGATGAAATTGGTTTCTTTGAGTGGGCTGCGCTGCACATGGCGCGGGCAGCTAAAGGAAGCGGAGTGAAAATGTTTGTATATGTCAGTATTCTAGGGGCAGTAGTGGCAGGGTTATTTGCAAATGATGGAGCAGCACTCATCCTGACACCGATTGTTCTGGCAATGGTCCGAAATTTAAAGCTGGAAGATAAAATGATTTTCCCTTTTATCATTGCGAGTGGGTTTATTGCAGATACCACATCACTTCCGCTTGTAGTTAGTAATTTAGTGAACATTGTATCTGCTGACTTTTTTGGAATAGGATTCATTGAGTTTGCTTCGAACATGATTATTCCAAACCTTTTTTCCTTAACAGCAAGTATCTTAGTTTTATATCTTTATTTTAGAAAGAGTATTCCCAAACAATACGATATGGCAGAGCTAAAGGAGCCAGTCGACGCAGTAAAAGATATCAGGATGTTCCGATTATCAGGTATTGTCCTAGCTATTCTCCTGATTGGGTACTTTAGCAGTGAGTATATTCATGTTCCTGTTTCGTTCATCGCAGGTATCATTGCCATCTTTTTCTTGTTAATGGCGCGACGCAGTTCAGCAGTCAATACGAAAAACGTTATAAAGGGAGCACCTTGGAACATCGTCTTCTTCTCTATTGGGATGTATGTAGTCGTTTATGGATTGAAAAATGCAGGATTGACCAACGTGCTGGCAGATGTTATTCAGTTGGCAGCTGATCAAGGATTATTCGTTGGAACGCTTGCTATGGGCTTCATCGCAGCCATTCTCTCATCCTTAATGAACAATATGCCAACGGTGATGATCAATGCGCTTGCTATTGATCATACAGCAGCATCTGGCGTTATCAAAGAAGGACTCATCTACGCCAATGTGATTGGCTCGGATTTAGGCCCGAAAATTACGCCGATTGGTTCATTGGCAACTTTATTATGGCTTCATGTCCTCAAAACCAAAGGAGTCATTATTTCGTGGGGCACCTATTTTAAAACAGGGATCATTATTACGATTCCAGTGTTATTAATCACCTTAATAGGTTTGTATTTACGATTACTCATTGGCTGAATTTAGGAATAGACAATATAAAACAAAAAAGGTGCGGAATGGTTCATTCCGTACCTCTTTTGGCATTTTTAACATATTTCATGGAATTTTCCCTGCTTATCAAGGCAACTAAGTCTCTATTAAGTACTGTTTTCCATCTTTAAATTGTATCTGCTTTCATTATCACTTGTGTTCTACTTAATAATCTTTAATTCTTCCTGTTCGAACGGATTTGTCGGAAAGAGTGTTCTTCGTAATTCCCCCGATTTGAATTGATCTCCTCCTAAATCTGCTCTTGGGTAGCACGTGTTTCCATTTGAGCGTCGGACTAAAATCCAAATTAAATGTAGAAAGACCGTTGATTGGAGTGTTGGCGTGAAGACTCCTGCGGGAACAGCGGGACAGGTGAGACCCCGCAGGAGCGTAAGCATTGATGCGGCTCACCACCCGCCCGCGGAAAGCGAAACGCCTGGAACGGAAATCAACAGCCGCATTTTAAAAACTAATAAAGAAGACTGTAGACAAACTCGATTTCCACCCGAGTTTGTCTACAGTCTGAGGTTTGGATGCATATCCAAACCTTTTTTTTGTTTTTTGGCAGAGATACTTTTTCAATGAAAGAATTTTCAGAGCTGTGACCCTATTTTTGAAAGGGGATGAAATCTAGCGGGTTTAATGGAAAGCGTAATTTTGGGAAGATATAATACGGCTATAAAGCATATCTATTATTATATAAATACTTTTATTGGGAGGTATAGGTATGAATAATTTCTTTGAGAAAGCTCAACAGTTTGGTAAATCTTTTATGCTCCCTATCGCTGTATTACCTGCAGCGGGTTTGTTATTAGGGATTGGTGGTGCATTATCAAATCCAAATACGGTTTCAGCATATCCATTTTTAGATATCGGTTGGCTGCAAGCGATTTTTACGATTATGAGTTCAGCTGGTAGTATCGTCTTTAGTAATTTACCCATAATTTTTGCTGCTGGCGTAGCGATTGGGCTTGCCCGCTCAGATAAAGGGACAGCAGGTTTAGCTGCCATGATTGGGTACTTTGTAATGAACAGCTCTATTAATGCATTACTGTCCATTACAGGGGATCTAGCTGAAAACAATTTGGCTGGTGCCGGACAAGGAATGGCAGTTGGCATCCAAACACTAGAAACAGGGGTGTTTGGAGGGATTGTCATTGGGATAGTCGCAGCTCTATTACATAATAGATATAACAAAATTCAACTGCCTCAAGTATTAGGGTTTTTCGGTGGTTCTCGTTTTATCCCGATAATTGTTTCTTTTACATCCATCCTTGTAGGAGTTGTTTTATTTATAGTCTGGCCGTATTTTCAATTACTAATTAATCAACTAGGTTCACTCGTCACAAGTACGGGTACGATTGGAACCTTGTTATATGGTTTTATTCTTCGCATGCTCGGGCCAATGGGTTTACACCATATCTTCTATCTTCCTTTTTGGCAAACCGCTTTAGGTGGGTCAATGGAAATTGGCGGGCAGATTATTAATGGTACTCAGAACATCTTTTTTGCTCAATTAGCTGATCAAGAAACCGTGAAATATTATGAAGGTGTATCCAGATTCATGTCTGGACGGTTTATAACGATGATGTTCGGACTTCCTGGAGCAGCGTTAGCCATCTATCATTGTGCTAAACCAAAGAATAAAAAAATTGTCGCAGGTATTTTATTATCAGCAGCCTTAACCTCTTTCTTAACTGGAATTACAGAGCCGCTTGAATTTAGTTTTCTATTTGTTGCCCCGCTTCTGTACTTTGTTCATGCTTTGTTTGATGGATTAGCCTTTATGATGGCTGATATCTTTTCTATTACAATTGGACAAACCTTTTCAGGAGGATTTATAGACTTCATCTTATTTGGTATTCTGCAGGGTATGGACAAAACCAATTGGATTTATGTAATTGTGGTAGGGATTCCATGGTTCTTTTTATACTATTTCTCTTTTAAATTTTTAATTAAGAGAAAAAATTTCAAGGTATTAGGACGGGAAGATGATGAAAAGTCTGTTACGCAAGTAATCACTACTGATCGTGCGAAAACAATTGTTGATGGTTTAGGTGGTGCCGCTAATATTGACGTAGTGGATTGCTGTGCGACACGACTGAGAGTCACAGTTAAAGATAACTTGATAATAAATGATGATTTAATTAAGCAAACCGGTTCGAAGGGAATTGTGAAAAAAGGGAATGGTATTCAAGTTATTTACGGACCACAAGTTACTATTATTAAAAATGAAATTGAGGAATACCTAGAATAGTACTCTTTTATAAGGACGTGGAAAACATGCAGAAATCTGTACTAAATCAAATGGAAAAAGGGTTAATCGTATCTTGTCAGGCATTAGAAGGGGAGCCTTTGCACAGTTCTTTTATTATGGGACGAATGTCTATCGCAGCTAAAGAAGGTGGAGCAAAAGGGATTCGAGCAAACTCAGTACCTGACATCTTAGAAATAAAAAGATGTGTCGATCTTCCAGTCATTGGGATCATTAAACAGGTTTATGGGCAAAACCCGGTCTTTATTACACCAACGATGAAAGAGATTGATGACTTGATGACAACGGGAGTAGAAATTATCGCTACAGATGCTACATCTCGTGTTAGACCAGACGGGAGATCTTTAGACCAGTTTTATCAAGAAGTTAAAATGAAGTATCCAGAGGTTATTCTTATGGCAGATGTTTCAACTGTGGAAGAAGCCATATACGCTGATGAACTAGGGTTTGATATTGTTGCTCCAACATTATATGGATATACGGATGAAACAGATGGCCTAAAAATTGATTCCAATAATTATGGGGTTATAAAACAAATTGTAAAAGAAGTGAAACATGCTATAGTTATAGCCGAAGGGAACGTCTTCACACCGGAAATAGCTCGTACCCTATTAGATATCAATGTACACTCAGTCGTAGTAGGTGGAGCAATTACTCGACCGCAGCAAATAACAAAGCGTTTTGTTGAAGCAATGACTACTAACTGAACCCATTTCCTATCTGTCCTGTAAATAGTGTTCTGTTGAAAATTCATAACATTCATATTTATAAAATAAATATCCTAATATAATAGACAAGTTGGTTAAGTATCCTTTAATATGAATGATAAGGAAAATAAACCTCTTAATATAAGTTAGGTGAAACAACATGGAATACTTAGGTGAGAATCTTCTACATGGAATAGAATGCAGCATGGAGAAGTTCACAAGGACAGAAAAAGAAATTGCTAACTATATAATTAAAAAGCCAACAGAAATCAGCGTGTTATCTAGTAGTCAAATTGCAAAGAAATTACATGTTTCACCTGCAACAATTACAAGGTTTTGTCAAAAACTATCATATTCAGGATTCAATGAATTTAAGCATGAACTAAAAAGATACGTAGATTTAAATATGAGACCAGGTTTGACAGCCGGGATCAAGCAAATAGATTATTTTGCTCAATTGTACCAAAATCATTTGGACATTATTGAGAATACCTTTCAAAATGTTGCTTATCCTGACATTCAGGAAGTTGTCCTTCTTCTTAATCAGGCAAAAAAAATTCATGTATATGGGATTGGAAATTCAGGGATAGCAGCTCAAGAATTTAAATCTAAATTTTTTCGAATAGGCTTGAATATTGAAACCATTACAGATCCGCATCAAGCTGCAATGGATGCCTCACTTAGTACAAAAAAGAGTGTCGTTATAGGAATATCTCTGACGGGGGAGACAAAGGAAATTATTCGTGCTGTAAAGATAGCCAAGGCACAAGGTTCCTCAATCATTGTTTTCACTGGGGAAAAAAATTCTGAACTATGTAAATTATCCGATATAACATTATTAGCAATGAATAAAAGCAATAGACATATGGGGCAGAATATTTCGCCATCGTTCCCGTTTTTCTTGCTTTTTGATCTAATTTATACGGAGCTGATAACAAAGGATTATAAGAATCGAATGCATTTTAGGGAAAAGACCTTAAAGTCATTACAAGATGATGAATAGAAAAACAGCGGAAACGGGTACACATACTCAGTTTCCGCGTTTTTCTATTCGTTTGAAACTAAAAGTAAAAAATAGATAAATAGGGTAGTATAAAATCATGTATGTAGAAGCAATGGAGCTGGAATAACAGTCAAGCGTCCTTAATCGAGAGTTTAAACCTATTTCTCCTTTCTTCTTTCCCTTATACTGGAAGCGTGAGAAGAAGGGGTGAGGATGTTGAGTGAGAAAAAGCGTTTATGGAAGAAGCTTGTATGGCTGCATCACTCGAATGCGTGGATTTTTCTTTTCCTCGCTGTCACAGGGATCATCCTCTATTTGCCACTATTACGACCAGTATTAACCGTGGTGCGTGTATGGATTCGTGATGTTCATATTATCATGGGTTTCCTTTCTTTTCTGGTTGTTGTTTTGTATACGCCCGCCTTTAAAAAACATATGAAACAATTAGGCAAAAAACTGAATCAAAAAGTAAATGTATACTTAGTTCTGTTTATTTTAGCGGGGCTTTTTAGTACAGGTTTCATCCTTACCTATCATCGGCAATTTCCGGCAGGTTGGAATTCTGCGGCACTTTTCCTGCATGACTTATTTACTTGGGCGGGAATTCCTTACGTGCTTTACCATGCTGTTTCAAGAAGTAAATGGGGTAAACGTTTTCGAAAACAGAAAGAGAATGATCTGCCATATCTAATTGAAAAAGAAAATCCAGTAATCAATCGAAGGAAGTTTGTTCAGATTGCCGGTGGATCAGTCTTATTCTTAGTCGCTGCTCCTTTTATCGTTAAACTAGTTAAACCTGGCTTCGTCCCTTGGACATTCACAGGTAGTCAAAATGATAATCAAATGCTGCCGAAACCAAAAGCAGGCTATCCATTAAAAGGTGGGGGCGGCGATGGGCGGTTTCGTCCCTATACAGTTACGACCATCCCATCTTTCACAGCAGAAAATTGGTCATTTACGATCGATGGACTGGTTGAAAGGCCGATAACTTATACGTGGAATCAGTTCCTTGAACTTCCTCGCAAGGTACAGGTAAGTGATTTTCATTGTGTAACTGGCTGGAGTGTAAATCATGTGACGTGGGAAGGAATTCCTCTGCAAGAATTTCTTGACCTAGTCGGTGTTAGGGAAGAAGCAACGTATGTCAAATTGTATTCAGGTGATGGTGTATATACGGATTCATTAACACTTGATCAAGCTGCGATGGAGGATATTATGGTAGCTTTACTCATCGATGGCGAGCCAATCAATCAGGATTATGGGGGACCAGTACGGTTAATTGTTCCAAAAATGTATGCGTATAAGTCTGTAAAATGGCTGACTCGAGTTGAATTGATTGCTGAAGATCATGTGGGTTATTGGGAACAGAGGGGTTACAGTAAGGATGCCTGGATATAGGTTATGCGTAAAAGAAACTGCCTTTACCATGGCAGTTTTCTTTTATTTAGTAAAATAATCATATTGATTGTACTACAACGATGTTATACCCTTATAATAAGAATGAAAAATAAAATATGGGAATCTGTTTTAGGTAAAAGAAAAAATATGTACTGCTGATTACTCAGTGTACCTTTTTACTGCGCTCAGATAATAAAGAGGAGGCTTCCTTAGTGGATTCGATTGTGCTTCAAATGATAGAAGCCTTCAAAAGCTTAGGGTATTTTGGAATTACATTGGCATTGACCTTTGAATTTATTCCCGCTGAAGTTGTGCTGCCTTTAGCAGGCTACTGGGTATATGAAGGAGATCGAACGCTTCTTTTAAGTATATTGTTCGGGTCCATTGGTGGTGTTACGGGTCCCTTGACTGTGTATGCGCTGGGACGTTTTGGGGGCAGGCCGCTGATCTTAAAATACGGAAAATACTTTTTGATTAAAGAAGCTCAAGTCGACAAAGCGGATGCCTTTTTTCAAAAGTACGGCGGTAGTATCGCCTTTTTCGGCAGGTTTGTTCCTGGAGTAAGGACAGCAGTGTCCTTGCCATGTGGGATGACGAAGATGAATGTTTGGGCCTTCATGGGCTATACGTTCTTAGCTATGTTCCCAGTTACGTGTGTGTATGTGTATTTAGGATATCGTCTTGGACCGAAGTGGGAAGAAGCAGGAGGGATTTTTGCAGAATATGCAAATTATCTAATCATCCCCATTGTATTGATTGTCGTATTTATGTTTGTACGGCATAGAAAAAATAAAACGAAGATCGTGAATAAATAAAGAAATAAGCTTCATAAGAGTCATACGTATTGACTGTTTAATACTTTTTTATTTAGAAAGAGGACTCCCCTTAGCAGGGAAGTCCTCTTTCATATCTTTATGGCATTTGTTTAGTTATTTAGTCATTATAGACTTCTTTAATGAATTAACAGCAGCCTCCGCCGAAACCTCCGCCAAATCCACTGCATCCGATAATAACTAAAAGAATAAATAACACAATTAAAAGAGCGAAGCCGTTACCAAATCCACCACAACCTCCGCCATAACCACCTGCACCAGGACCAGGACCAACACCTGACATATAATAACCTCCTCAGATTATAACTTACTATTTTAAGGCTTCGGTTTGTTTTCTTTTCCTATTGCCTAATTCATACTATGTTGGCATGGGAAAAACGTTTGCTGTTTTAGGTAAAATGGGCGCTTGAAGTCGATAGTAAGTGAATGCTGGTATTGGATTGAAATGAGTGGATCTGCCGGCTGATTAATAAGACAATCATAATGAATAGTGGTTAAACACTGCAATTTACCTTGTTTACCGATATAATGTTTACAATACCAGAAAACTGGAGAATGAAGGGGAAATAAACAATTGGAAACAGTATTTGTATATAAAGATGAGGTATCACATAGATTTTGGCGGATTACTCGTTCAGGCTTGTCCTATATTGTTATGTATGGCAAAGAAGGATCTGTAGGGATGGTAAAAACAAAAACATTCGAAACAGAAGAAGATTGTGACAACGAAGTGAAACGGCTCATTCAATTAAAATTGAAAAAAGGCTACCAACCGGCTTCGTCAGTTGGCCTAATGATTAAAGAAACGACATTAACAGAAGAGTTATTTTGGGAGTTGCTTGAAAAAGCGCGTACAACAGGAGATGATCCGGAAGACGGACTTGAATGGCTGGTCAATTATTTGTCAACAAAATCAATCAAGGATATTGTGAATTTTGACTACCATTTCCATGAGTATTATATGAAGTCCTATACGTCCGATCTCTGGGCAGCTGCGTACATCATTATGGGTGGATGTTCAGACGACTGTTTTGATTATTTTAGGGCATGGCTTCTTTTTCAAGGAAAAAAAGTGTATGAATCGGCCATTGAAAATCCTGAATCCCTAATTCCTTATTTAAAGAAATTAGGAGAACAAGGGGAAGTACCTCAGTTAGAAGAGATTCTTTTTGCTGCGTGTGAGGCTTACGAAAAGAAAACTGGTAATGATGACGAGGACTATCTAGCAATCTATGAGAAATTAACAAAGGATCCATTTATACAGCTTGAGCTGGATTTGGATTGGGATGAGGAAAATGAAGAAAGCCTGAAAGCGATGTTCCCAGGACTATGGGAATTGTATGGGGAAAGTCCCTTAGAATAGTTTCAAGGAGGTATTTAATTGGAATTCAGGACGATCGATCCTATTCTTGATCGTGAGATGATTATCGCCTTTCGTAAGGACTCCTATGTAGTCAGCTTTGGTCATTCATCGGGTTTTGGTGATGAAGACAATTATGTTACTCGTATCAGCGAACGTGTTCTTCGTTTCCCAGAAGGGCAAGTAATTGTTGAGGAAGATGGACTAGCAATCGGGCAATTAGAGCTTCAAATCGTAAGGTATGAAGGAAGAGAAATTGGCTATGCGAACCTTTTTTACTTAGTTGCTGACTATCGCGGTAAAGGACGGGGCTCCGAACTGATTTCTTATGCTGAGAGTTTTTTTCGTAAGCAAGGTGTAAAGGAATATCAGTTGAGGGTGTCACTTGATAATCATCGGGCTATATCTCTTTATGAGCGTTCAGGCATGCACAAACTTCAGGTCGAAAGGCTTCAGAATTCTGTCTGGAGAATGAGAAAAGAGTTATAGGTTGATAGCAGCATAACTTCTCATAGTGAATAAGTCAGCTCTTACTATTAAGGGCTGGCTTCTTTGCGGGGATTTTAGGGGAAAACTAAAGAGTTGAAAGGAAATATGGAGATAATAATTTTAGGTCTTAACATACAGCTGACACAAATGCGAGGTATGCTTAAGTTAAAAAGGCTCGAACGCTCTTTTAAGCGCATTTGTTCAATATTCTTAACTGGTAAGAGGGGGCCTTGTAAATGAAGAAAATACTAGTGGTTGAAGATGAAAAAGCAATTTCTATGGTACTGAAGGCTTATCTTCACAGAGAGGGATTTGAAGTTATACAAGTATTTGATGGATCTGAGGCTATAGATGTCTTTATGGAATGGGAACCTGATTTAGTATTGCTTGATGTGATGCTGCCTGGTAAAGACGGATGGGAGATTCTTAAGGAGATCCGCGAAAAAGATGCCTGTCCTGTTATAATGCTCACGGCATTAGGAGAAGTGGATTATCGCCTCTCAGGCTTTAAATCAGGTGCGGATGACTATATATCCAAACCATTTGTTGCGGATGAAGTTGTGGCTCGTGTACATGCTGTTCTTCGAAGATCACCAAGTATCGTGACATCAGAAAAGAAAATTCGACAGTATGGCAGTCTAAAGGTAGACATGGGAACATATACGGTCTATGTGAATGGCAAGGAAGTGGTTATGACACCCCGCGATCTTTCTTTGTTTGTATTCTTTGTAAGTAATCCAAATCAAATATTTACAAGAGAGCAATTAATAGAACAGGTATGGGGAATGGATTACGATGGAAGTGATCGTGCTGTGGATCTTGCCATCAAAAGGATGAGGAAGGCCTTAGATAAATGGCCTGATTCGGAAGGAGAAATCAAAACTTTGCGGGGAATGGGGTATCAATTGCTAGTTTATGAAAACTAAAAAACGAACGACGCTGCTGCGCTATTGGACAACCCGATATTTAATTACTCTCACCACTGGATTATTGGTTTTATCTTTATTTTCTTTATGGTGGATGGAAAAAACTGCCCTCGAATATCGTTTAAGTCTATTAAAGTATTTAGCAGATGAAACAGCTGATCGAGCGATAAAGGACAATGGACAGATTGTGGTGGGGCCGCTCCTTTCTGAGATTGTTGAAGAAAGAGAGAAGATCCTTCATTTAAATGAACAGCCGATTATCTATATTGTCGATCCAGATGGAGAAATTATTTATACGATGCCGCAGCTATATATTGAGAGTAAAGATAATGTTCTACCAAATGTCATTATGAATAATAAGGATACGATCCAAAAAGTTAATATTAACGAGGAAAACCAGGTCTATGTTGTAAAATCTCCAATTAGGGAAGATAGTAATAAAATTAAAGGCTGGGTTGTCATTGCTCAAGAAGAGGGGTCTTTGACCGAGATCAACCAGGATCATGGTTTACTAGCCGTTATGATGGGTGGTCTGCTCATTATGGGATGGGGAGTTATTTATGTTCTTTCTAGACGAATATCCAAACCCATTCAAAATGTTGCGAAGGCTGCGGCTCAGGTTCGTGAGGGGAATTATAATATTTACCTTAAGGAAGAAGAGAGTCATGAGGAAGAAATCTATGAATTGGTTGAATCCTTTAAAGAAATGACAACTCGTTTAAAGCACATGGAGAAACTGCGAGCAGAACTATTTGCAGGTGTTACACATGATCTGAAAACTCCGGTTACATCCATCAGTGGGTTAATACAGGCGGTAAAGGACGAAGTTGTAACGGGTAATGAAAGTAAAGAATTCTTAAATATTTCCTTGAAGGAAACACAACGGCTTCAAAGAATGATTGAGGATTTACTTGATTATAATGCGATGGCAGCAGGTTCTTTTAAAATGCATGTGAAAAGTGAGAATATGAATTCATTTCTACAAGAGGCTTGTTATCACTGGCAGATCACCCAAGAAGAGCAGAACTTTGAGATAGTAGTTGAGCTTCCCAATGAGGACGTTTGGGCGAAAATGGATTCTATGCGTGTACAAGAAATCCTAATTAATTTGCTTAATAATGCAAAACAGGCATTAGATGAATCAGGGAAGATTAAGGTAGTTCTTTATGAATGGAATGGAGAACAAGTTTGTATTGATATCATTGATAATGGAAAGGGAATTCCGAAACATGAACAAGAATATATTTTTGAACCATTCTATCGTGGACAAAAGAAGAAGCTAAAGGTACGCGGTTTAGGACTGGGTCTTCCATTTAGTAAAATGCTGGCAAATGCTCAGCATGGAAATCTTGTCTTGAAAGAAAGTAATGAAGAGGGAACGATTTTTACAATTAGTTTTAAGAAGGCTTCATCGGAGTAAATAACGAAAACAGAGGATTGCCTGAATGACCAGGCAATCCTCTGTTTTTCTTTACTTAAGCATTAATTAAACTAATAGCTCTCCATAATTGTACATGTCGGACTTGGCGGGGTAAAAATCTGCCCATTTCTTCTTCATTATAGCCTGCATGAAGATTTTTTGAATCGAATATAATTGGGCGGCGAAGTAAGTCCGGATTTTTTTGAATGATTTTGCAAAGCTCATTTAATGGTGTATTATTTATATCGATATTTAGGTTTTTGAATTTCTTGGAACGGGTTGAAATAATTTCATCTGTTCCACCTTCTGTTTTACGTAGAATCGCTTTAATTTCATCCACACTTAAAGGCTGCGCATAGAGATTACGTTCATTATAGGCAATATTATTTTTCTGTAACCATGATTTAGCTTTTCTGCAAGCCAGACTGCTCGGCGTCGTGTAAATTGTAACCATTGATATCTACTCCTCTAATAAAGATAATTTTTAAAGTTACGTAATTTTTAATTTAAGGTCAGTTCATATTTGTCATTTTCTAGGAAAGGTAAAATGAGTTTATTACCCTATACACATACTTTACAGTGGTTATGTGTCAGCATCATGTCAAATGATCACTTTTCTGATGAAAAATAATTAAATTTTCGCGACAAGCCCTCTTTCGGTGATTATTTATATTTTAGAGCGGGCTATGGTATAATCAACGGACAAAGTTGAATCAATGAAATGAGGAAGAATTTTTGTTAACATTTGAAGAAAAATTGCACATTATTGAAACGTTCCCTGAATTGCAGCGCAAAGATATATCATTAGGCCGAGTGAATTTCCACTTTGAAGAAAGTGTACAGGATAAGAAAATTGTTGTTCAAAATTTACATCCTAATGGAAATGGATTTGTCTTTGCAGGACATTTACCATATAAACAAAGAGATAAAAAAGGCTTGGTTAATATTCGTGATTACTCAGAAGCAGAGTTACGTGAACTGCTAGAACAAGCAATTGCTTATTTATCGAAAGAGCCTGCTGGTATAGAAAAGGAAGAAGAAGCTGCTGATTGTGAAGGAACATGGGTTGGACGTAATCAACAAGAGTTGACTCTAGTTCGGGAGGACCAGCTCTGGAACGTTTATGCGGGATCTAACTTGGAAGAATGTTTCGAATCTCCTGTTGAAGCGGAGCGATACTTACGAGAAGAAGGTTTCCGTAAGAAAAGGTAAAACATATTGATTGCCGTTCCCTGGATTGGGTGAATGGCAATCTTTTTTTATTGAAAAGGAAAATGGACAAAGAGTTAAACTCTTTGTCCATTTTTCAACAATTACATTGTCAGTCGTTTTATTTCTGGTATTTCTTTATTTCAGGTTCCAAAGAAGCTGAATTTCCTTCATCATTTTGTGATTGTTTCTTTAGTTGTTTTACCATATAAACAATCATAAAAATAATTCCAGCCGCAAATAGTGCGAGCATACCAAACATTAGAACATTATATATAAGATCACCCATAGTGAGAATAGCCTCCTTTTCCTTTAGTATAACAGAAATGAGGAGGCTAACTAAGCGTATGTTCTTGGGAATTACTTAGCTTGGCTCGGAAAAGTGAAGCAAATCTATTTATTTTTACATAATCGGTTTCTTGATACATTTGTTCAATCTTTAAGGTCACAGCTAAGCGGCTTTTCGCAAAAAGCATATCTCGGAAAATATCAACTGCGCCGCAAAAATGTTGATAATTTGTTTCTCCAGTCCCGAAAACAGCAGTCACAGTCTAGAGTAAGGTCAAGTGTTTCAAGTTCCCGATAGAATGCGGCCATCTTTGCAGGCAATTCCGCCGTTCCCCCATGTATAGGTTACCCACAATT
>NZ_AJTN02000252.1 GCF_000305495.1 Peribacillus psychrosaccharolyticus ATCC 23296
TATCTTACAGATGAGACATCGGCTGATGGCAAATACACTGTTAAAACCTATGTCACTAACGGAGGTGCTACAACGGCATATGCTGTTCGCGGCGAGTTGGTCTTTAATAACAGCAATAAAAAAACCAAAACTATATATTGGAATTATCGAGAAGAGGCGGCCAATATTTCTTGGACAGACAATGATACAGTTGAGATTAATGGACATTCATTAGATGTGCCAAATGATAAATTTGATTTTTGACGTCAATAAGATGGTTTTAGCTGATTATTTAAATAAAAAGGAGAGACAAGTTGAACATATATTGTAAGGCAATCATCAAACAGATGGATATGGCTGTCGATTCTGTTATCAAACTGATGGATACGTTAAGCGACGAAGACCTTACTATCAAACCAAATCCAGAAAAATGGTCAATTGGTGAACTACTGGCGCACATGTCGGTTATATGTAAAGCAGATTTCCTTATCGGTTTAGGGACCTCGGAGGAGGAACTGGATCGGTATTATGAGGAAGCAGAGCCGGAAATGAATCTGAATGCCATTGTTTCCACTCTGAGAGATAATTACTCATTTCTAAGAGAGAGTTTAGTAGAACTGGAGGAAAAGGAGTTGTTGCGGGTAACCACTTCCTTTTTCGGCGCTGTTCATTCCCGATATGAGTGGCTTCTGGATACGCAGGCTCATTTCTATCATCACCGGGGTCAGCTGCATGCCATGCTTGTATATGTTTTGAATCGAGAACCGAATGTTCAACTATTCGAATAAACATAATCGGAGAGTTGCCTTGGCTAGGACAACTAGGTAACTGTTGCAGAATAAAAATAAGAAAAGAGCCATACATGGCTCTTTTCTTATACTTATGTAATTGGCTTAATCCTCATAAAAGTCCAAAAATGTTTTCAATGTAGGGTGTAACTTTATCGTTAAATATCTTCGCAATGAAGAACGACACCAAAGATAATCCCACAATAGTCACGCCCATCGAGACACGTTTTGTTCTTGATGTCTTCATCCGTTCACTTATTTTGTATGAACAGAAACCAATTGCTGCGCCCATGGTATTTACCATAATATCTGTTGCATCAAAGCTTCCTAAATAGGTGACCATTTGAAGGATTTCCATACAAAAAATAAAAATTACGAACAAGAAAATAAACCTAATGAAAGAATTCATCTTTTTAAATACCATCGGCACAAGTATTCCAAATGGAACAAATGCCAAAAGGTTACCAAGAGCAAAGATCCATAGTTTTATAGTTTCTATTGAAAAAGACCTGGGAACCCATAAAGGAATCCGATCTGGTATCAGCCAATACCGATATTCTTGAGTTTCTGCGAGGTCTGAACGTCCAAACCCGAAAAACATGAAGTAAACTAATCCAGCTAAATAAAGGCAAAATAGGATAATGAGATATCCCTTTTTTATTTTCTGTTGTTTGGTCAATGTTTAAATCACTTCTTTCAACTTACTATTTCTTAGTATAGTGTTTATCTTAATCAATTACCCGTTCTAGTGTATTTCAAGCCCGTTGTTTTCATCTTATTTTATTTTACTCTTGACCTTAGAGTTAACTCCAATGTTATGGTTATAGTGGGGGTGGGAAAATATGAAAATTAAACAATTTGCTGAGAAATATCAAATTCAAGCGGATACAATACGATTTTACGAGAAAGAGAACTTATTGAAACCAACAAGACGAGAAAATGGTTACCGGGAATATAATGAAGAAAGTGAAAAACAGCTGCAGCTGATTATTGTATTAAAGCAATTAGGCTTTTCCATAAAAGAGATTCAACAGTTATTAGTATTAAGTGCTGAATCTATCACACCTGAATGCAACAAAGCTTCAGTAGGGGTATTCGATCAAAAAATTTCGAAACTTGAGGATAAAATTGAGTTTTATCAACAAGCAGTAATCGTTTTGCAAACGATTAAGGAACTCGTAAAAGAAGAGAAATATATTGAAAATAAAAATGAAATCGAGGAATTGATCAGTGGAGTTTACAATGAAAAATAACCAATTAGTTCGTATGGAAAACGGTGTAGCTTTTGCACTTTCTTTATATATGTATCTTCAGTTAGACTTTCCCGTTGGGATATTTTTCGTCCTATTGTTCGTCCCTGATTGTACCATGATCGGTTATATGGTGAACAAGAAAGTAGGAGCAAGTCTTTATAATGTCGGACACAGTTTTCTTTTACCGTTGGTTTTAGCAGGAAGTTATCTGTACGTTGGAAACGATTACTTACTTATGCTATCAATCATTTGGGCAGCACATATCTTTTTGGATCGACTATTAGGTTTTGGATTGAAATATGAAGATTCATTTAATCAAACACATATCCAAAGGCTTTAATCGAAAATGAAGTTGAAAAATAATAAAGAATGAAAAATTACATAGGTCAGTAAAAGGGAATGCAGAACCTATTACATGAAGGAAGTGCTTATTTTCATGCAAGCAAAAACAATGTGGGGTGCCATCGCTGTTATAGCTTTGGGACTATTTTTTATTATCGGAAGCACCTTTATTGAAGATTCGGCTAACAGTGAAAGATATGAGAAAGCGAAAGAAAAAGAACAATCAATTGTAAAAGCAGAACAAGAAAAAGAAAAAGCTAGACAACGACACAAGAAACAAATAGACAAAGCAACCACGAAAACCCACATCATTGATGACTCCCTCGACCCCACAGTATTAGCGTATCGCTATAATAAATATTTCAAAGGTTTAAAGATTGACCATTCTATTTCTTTTGGAGACAGCTCTTATGATGCAAGGGCTTTCCCAAATGATAAAATAGTAATAGGCGGTACACTATCTCCTAATTCAAGAAAGTTCTCAAAGCTATATTTAGCTGGATTGAACTTAACGGAAGATAAAGAAATTAATGAATTTAAAAATATAGCTTTAGCTTTCTTCACATCCGTTTTTAACCAAGACATTCCCATTAAAGATAGAGAAGGTATTCTTAATATTCATTTAGACAAGGTAATGAAAAACGGCGGTGAAACTATGTTTCAAACGGGAAAAATTGAGTACAGATTTCTTAACATTAAAGATTCCGTAATTAGAATAGACGTCACTAATATTAAAAACCCTTATTAGAATAGGAGTTAAACCATGTTGAAGCCAGAAGAAATCAAAAACAATCAACCTATCAACATAAAGAACAAGGTGAATATCGGTTAAACAAAGCATTAAGAGAACTCGATGGTTTAACTGAATCCATTAAAGAGATTGAAGATACCATTGAAAAAGAGAACACACAACTAGAAATCGATTAAGTACACTCTCTATAAAGTATCTAAATCTAACCTAAAGAAAATGAAGGTACTTTACACATTCAAAGAATACTTCTATTTTGAATTCCAAGGTAAACATGTTGCAAATGAGCTAACTGGAATGGAAATTAAACCAGATGATGGAGTATAGGAATTTGCATTGTAGCGCAATGACTCCATTCTTTAGTGTTTTAAGAAACCATTGATCTGGAGATAGAATCAAATATGGGAGAACTCATCATAGAATTAGGCTTTTGAAGGCATACTAAATTCTAAGATATAAAAAGAATGCAAAGCGAGGAATTTCATGAAAAAGAGTGTAATGTTTTTCCTATGTCTGCTAGTCTTAATTCTTCCATCACAAGTTTTTGCTCAACGCAAAGTACCTATTTTAATTTATCATTCGATTGACGAGTTTACTGGGCAGGGAGCTAAGGATTTATATGTAACTCCTGATAATTTCCAGAAACAAATGATTTATTTAAAAGACCATGGCTACACATTATTAACTTTTGATCGTTGGCAAGACATTTATAAAGTAAATAAACCCATTTTCATTACCTTTGATGACGGGTACAAAAACAATCTGAATGCATTTGCAATCTTTCAAAAACTAGCAACCGAACGTTTTAAACCAAGTGGCACCATTTTTGTTATTTCTGACTTTATCGGTCGTTCCAACCGATTATCGAAATCGGATTTGAAAATGATGGCCGATTCCGGTATGATTTCAATCCAATCTCATACTGCTACACATCCTGATTTGACGCAAATAAAAAATTATGAATATGAACTGAAAGGGTCCAAAGATCAAATTCAAAAAATAACAGGCAAACCAGTTAATGTTCTTGCGTATCCATACGGAAAGGTCAATGACAAAGTCCTAGGAGAAACGAAGAAATATTATTTGTTTGGACTTACGACCACTCCTGAATTATTTGCTGAGAAGGGCATTAAAGACCAACTTTATCTATTACCACGAATTTATATCAAGTATTCAACTACGCTTGATGACTTTGTAAAGATAGTTGAGAGCGATGCCTATACCGGGTAATCGCTTTTTTCTTTTGGAGCCAAGAGAAAATGGATTTTATGAATACCAACTTCGTGTGTCAGTTTCGTTACTCCTTTTCTAAAAACTTAAAAGGCAGCACCCCCAAGAGGGCTGACTGCCTTATTCTAATATAAGTTATTCAACATTTTCGTGCGGAGTATGTAGCAATCTCTAAATATGAGACACTCTCATTCTTTATCAAATTCCGTCCAATCTACCATCACTGAACAGAATAGCGCGTTTCAATCATTTTAATCTTGTCATATAGTTCTTGATTGACAGGGGTAGAAATTTGATATTTTCTTCCCAGTTCAATAACAGTTCCTGCGAATAACTCGACTTCACTGAACCGTTGCGCTTCAACATCTTGAGCCATAGATGGTTTGCCATTTGGACTTAATGTCCCTAATACTTTCAACCAATAACTCAGATTTTTTCCGTTAACTGAACTCCTTCTTTTTCCGATAAAGCAATGACCTCTCTCATGGCTGCAATCATCATTTCTCTGGCTTTTCCTTCTCTTTGAATTTCGCCATAGTTACTCTTATAGATAGCCACCGTTTGATTAACCCCTACATTTAGCATGAATTTACCCCATTGTCTTCTATACATATCAGTATCTAACTCAAAAGGTACATCCATTTGTTCGAAAAATTCCGCCAATTTTTTTGCTTTTGGTGAAATGACACCAGGTTCTTTTGAACCAAAGCAGAGCATACCCATATGCTCGTAGGTTAGTTCATTACCAACCTTTACTGCATCCATACCTTGTGCCACGCAATACAATACCTTATCCATTCCATACGTTTCACCAATAATGTTTTCACTTGTAATTCCATTCAGAAGGGAAATAATGATTGTATGATCTCCGACATGTTTCTTTACCGATTTAATAGCATTTTCTAACCCATTGAATTTAACTGAAATAATCAACAAATCGGCTGGACCACAGTCTTCTTCTGGTGTAACATAATGAAATTTGCACTGTTCTCCATTACTATAAAGCTTTTCGCTTTCATATCGCAAAATGCGATCTTGATCAGCTATAATTCGTAAATCCTCTGTCCTCATCTTCTTAGATAAATGATCTCCAAACAAAACCCCTAATGCCCCTAGGCCAATAATAGAAATTTTTTTATTGTCATTTCTCCTTTTCCTCCTTTACACGTTCCATTAAAATTTTAACATAATTTGATGATTCCACCTTCGCGACACTCTCCTTATTTGTAGACTGTAATTGACAGCACATAGGTGTTGGTAGATTTTAACGGATTTCTATGAACGTTGATAGTTTAAAGATTTGTAGTAGAATTCTGCCGTTTCCATAAATCATTTCATTGAGTACCAAGAAATCACAGTAAAACAAAGCATAAATTGTCCATTTGGAGAGTTTATGCCCTATTTATAATAGGGGTTGTTGTAATTGTCATAATCTGTGCTAAAATTCCTCTGCAGTTTTATATTTTTCAAACAAATATTTACTTATGATATCTGAGCAGCACATATCTTTTTGGATTGTCTATTAGGTTATAGTGTAAATATGCAGATTCGTTTAATCAAACACATATCCATAGGCTTTAACCTAATTTCCTTATCGAATGGAGGGGGGTAAATGGTGAGAAATTTTCTATTTAGTCTTACTACTTTTTTTAACTGGTGGTTTCTATATTGTGTAACAGTTTGGTCATTTACTGACATTGAAGATATGGCAGGTGGAGCCTCTTTTATCCTGTTAGTGTTTGTCTATGCACCCCTTTTTTCCATACTAGCTTCTACTCTTACGGTAAAACTACTTTATCAATCTTCACAGAAAACTGTTCGAAATAGATATGTTATTACTTACACTATTTTATCAAGTGGGTTTGTGGGCTATATTATTCATACCCTGACAATAAGTTAGTGGTACTAACGGATGAAGAATAAGATAAGTGTATTTGTTAGAATCTAAATATACTAATTATTGAAAAAAAGGTGACTTAATCTATGTACTTGCTATAAAAGAAAGAGAGGTTGAAATTAATGAAATTATCATTTAGAAAAGTAGTACCTGTCCTGTTTCTTTCCTGTGCCGCGCTTGTAGGTTTCTCAAATCATCACGATCCTAAACCGCAAAAACCAGAAAGTAAGTTTGCGAAGCTGGAAGAAAAGTATGATGCTAAGCTGGGTGTCTTTGCAATGGATACTGGGACAAACCGTACCGTAGCCTATCACCCAGATGAACGTTTTGCTTATACCTCTACGCATAAGGCGCTGGCAGTCGGGGCCCTTTTACAACAGAATTCAATTGAAGACCTAAATCAACTAATTTTCTATACTCGTGAGGATCTTGTTAATTATAATCCCATTACAGAAAAGTATGTGGATACGGGAATGACGCTTAAGGAGCTTTCTGATGCTTCACTTCGATACAGTGACAATACAGCAGGAAACCTTATCCTTAACCAAATAGGGGGACCGGCTGGATTTAAACAAGCATTGGAGGAAATAGGTGATACGGTGACCAACCCTGTTCGATATGAGCCGGATTTAAATGAAGTCAATCCCGGCGAAACGCATGATACAAGCACAGCAAGAGCTCTTGCTGCTAGTCTTCAAGCTTACACATTAGGTGACACCCTTTCAGCGGAGAAACGGGAACTTCTACTAGATTGGATGAAACGAAATACGACTGGAGATGCACTCATTCGTGCTGGAGTGCCGAAAGGGTGGGTAGTGGCTGATAAGACTGGGGCAGGATTATATGGTACGAGAAATGACATTGCGATTATATGGCCAGTAAAAGGAGACCCGATTGTTCTAGCTGTCCTTTCCAGTCGTGATAAGAAAGAGGCTGAGTATAATGACAAGCTTATTGCTGAGGCAACAGAAGCAGCGATCAAGGCTCTTAAACTCAAACATAAATAGAAATGGCTGTTAGTACTGCATTTTTTGAAGGACCAAGTCATAATATTTGCCAGACTTGATCTTCCAAGTTCCATCTTCAAGGATTAATTCGGATACTTCTACTCTAGATAAGTTAGGTTCTACTAAAAGTAGCGATACTTTTACCTTAGCTGAATCCTTGTCTGATTCCAAAAGGGTGTACTGTTCAACAAGGGTCTCTTCTTCTATTTCATCTAACTCCTCTTGTAGGATGCTTATAGCTGATTGATCAGATCCTTCTTTAAGCTCGCCATCTAAGGCTAGATATGAAAACATCTCCTCACCATTTAACGTGTTCATGGTTTCATAGTATCCATAGATCGTTTTTTTGATAGCGGAGGCACGCAGCGTTTCCTCATTTGTGTTTTCTTCAGATAGTTCTGTTTTGGGCTTTTCTTTGACGTTAGTGGGTTTATCGGGAGATTGACAAGCTGTTAAGGCAATCATTCCCAGTGTGGCGACTGACATTAGCATCTGTTTTTTTATCATCTAGTACATCCTTTCTAATTTGATTATGAAATATAACCCATTTATTTGGAGATGTCAATTCGAGATAGAGTGGAAAGGATAGAATACCAGGTTAATAAAAAACGGCAGCACCCATGGAACTGGATGCTGCCGTTTCGTTTAGGTTATTTTTTATCTACAACAATATAAGGTTGCAATTGGAATGGTTTTGGTGCGATGTTGCGGTCATTCCATTGGCCAAACCAGCGCTCTAATGGGTAGAAGTAATAGCCATCTTGTGCGTGATCAGATGTATCGTATGGGTCAGCGAAGATTAGTGTATCATCGCCAATGCCTGGTGTGCCGTTATTATCATATCCGATAATGGATTGCCAGTGGCCATCCCAATCGCCCCATTCAACCATGATTGGACGATCGTTTGACAGGTGATCTGTCAGCCATTTCACGAAATAGCTGTCTTTTGCATCTTCAACCCAAGCTTCAGTTGTTTCACTATTTTCCGATGCATACAGGCTGTTCCACGTGAAAGCAGCAGGCAGGTTGCCTACATTGTTTTCGGTTACTTCTTTACTCTCTTGAATTAGATCAGAGTCATTGTATTCTCCACGGTAGCTTGTATCCACCACTTCAAATCCTTCTAAACTAGTAAAGAAATCATAGAGTTGTGTTACGTTTGAACCGTATTCAGGGAAGTTATTCGCTGTTCCTGGCAACGCATCCTTCACGTCTAAGTCCGTCATCGATTTCATTTGCTTCGCAATATCCATTTCGGTTAAATCAGTTACCCCAAAATGATTTGCCACCATTAATGCTGTAGCAGGTCCACAAGACCATTCGGTTGTTTGCTGCATGGTTTGATAGTTTTCAATCATTAGTAATTGATCATTTGATTTCAAGTTAAAGAAATCAGGTGCTTTATAGTAACGAGAATCGGCATGGTCACCAGCAGAAGCATAAGCGTCCGCGCCGCCATTTTCATCGTAATCTTTTCCTTTAATCGTAGCATCCGCAGTGGTTGGTTTTGCTGAAACCTTTGTTTCTGCTTCCACTTCTTTTGAATCATTGTTGTCTGAGCATGCTGACAATAATAGCATGGAGGTTGCTATAGCTGCCGTAAGAAGTCTTTTCATTAATCCCCATCCTTTTCCTTTTTTTCACAAGAATTGAGTATAGCGGATGGATTTGTTATCGTCAAGAAGTTTTTCTAGTGATACATAGTTGGGGTAAGGTGATAAAGTAAAACTTCAACCCAATCAATTTCAAAAATCTTCACATCATTTGGACTCAACAGTTGTTATATTTAGATTGAAAGCGCTTTATACTATTAACATAGAGGAGGCATACATGTATGTTTGACTATCGATCTTCACAACTTTTAGAGGAACTCCTCTCTTATCCAGAGAAAAATGTTCAAGAGCTTAAACGGAAAATGAAATTATCGAACCGACAGTTTCATTACGATTTGAAGAAGATGAATGATGGCTTAGAAGAATTAGATTTACCAATTGTTCAGCTAGATGGCATGAATCTGAATGTACCAGATTCATTGCTAAAGTCCGTACCGTTTGAAGTGATTTCGGATACGAAACTTGTCTATACAGAAGAACAGCGAATCTACCTTATATACCTCTATACCTTTATTCGGCAAGAGCCGGTATCCAATCTGCATTACCAATTAATCCTTAACGTTAGTCGTAATACTGCTTTAAGTGATATCAAAAAGGTTCGATCGTTTTGTGAAGAGGAAGAAATCGATCTTCTCTACTCTCGTTTAGATGGCTACCATCTATGGGGCGTTGAAGAAAACAAGCGCAGATTAGCTTCCATTGCCATTAATCGGCTTTTACCTTTTCCTTTTGCTGAGAAAGCGATTCGAAGACTTTTCGAAGAATGGAGGGTCGAGTTTAACGTTGAAGCAATTAGTAAACTGTTAGAAAAAACAGCTAAGGAAAATCAGGTTCAATATGTGATGGATCGCCTAGAAGAATTGGCCTATTACTTGGCATTTGTTCAGGTAAGACAACGTAAGGAGACAATCCTGTATACGGAGGAGCAATTGTCGGTTATTACGCAGCATCCTTATTATCAAATAGGAAGGATGCTGGCAGAGAATTTGTTTCAGCAGCCAAATACGGAAGAGGCGACATTTGTTACTATCCAGCTTCTAGCTGCTTTTCAGGGCTCCATGACCGATTGGATCGATTCGTATCTGGAAAATATGGCCGTGGAATTAATGGATCGCGTTGAAAAACAAACCTTAGTTGAAATACCTAACAGAGAAGAAATGCAACGGACTCTCTATCAGCATCTCGTCCCAGCGTATTATCGGATTCAATTTCGAGTACCAATTTCTAATCCAATGGTGGATAAAATTAAAGCACAGCATACTGAACTATATTCCATTGTAAAGGAAGCTCTTCAGCCAATCGCCATTCGAACGAAACAACCTATATCTGAGGAAGAGGTCGGCTTTTTTACGATTCATTTTGGAAGTCAAATAAAGGTGAAACATTCGAAAACATATCGAGCCATTCTCGTTTGTTTGAATGGGATTAGTTCATCCTTAATGATGAAAGCCCAGCTTGCACAGATTTTTCCTAAGTTAACATTAACGCAAAATTACTCAGTTGATGAATTTATGAGTATCGATTCAGCAAGTTTTGATATTGTCTTTTCGACCGTGCCGCTTGTTTGTCCGAAACCTGTTCATATTATTGCTCCATTGCTTTCAGCGGTCGAGAAAAATCAGTTGATTCAAGCCGTACAACGGGATTTGCCTGAGCTTGTAGCCTGGAATATTTCGATGGAGAGTATTATGACGACGATTAAACGCTACACAACGGTAAAAGATGAGACCGCCCTGTATGAAGCGTTATTTTCGAAGATTTGGTCCACTATTTCACCAGAGAGGAGCTATCAACCGATGCTCTCAGAATTATTAACGGAAGATATGATGCAAATTACCAATGAACCAATTAAGTGGGAAGAAGCGATTCGTCTTACCGCTGAACCACTTAGGAAGAATGGATCAATCGAAAACAGTTATATAGAAGCAATGGTGCAAAAAGTAAAAGAAAATGGGACCTATATCTATATCGGAAAAGGAATCGCGATCCCGCACGCTCGGCCAGAGGATGGCGTGAATCAAGTAGGCATGTCACTCTTACGGGTTAATCAACCTGTTTATTTACTAGACAATGAGCAGTATCCTGTAGAACTGTTTATCTGTTTAGCAGCCATTGATAGTCAAACACATTTAAAAGCATTATCACAACTTACTAAACTTCTATCAAATAAGGAAGCCATTAAACAATTTAAAGAGCTTCAAAGTAATGAAGAATTATATGCGTTTATTAAAAAGGAGGAGGAATTAGGATGAAAGTTTTAGCCGTATGTGGATCAGGACTGGGAACAAGCTTTATGGTGGAGATGAATATCCAACAAATTTTAGGTGAATTAGGAATCAAGGATGTTGAGGTTAGTCATTCTGATTTAAGCTCAGCCACTGCAGGAGATGCAGATGTATTTTTCTTGGCGAAGGATATTGCCGAGGGCGGCGACCATCTAGGGAATGTCATTGTTTTAGAATCGATTATCGATATGGATGAACTAAGGGAGAAAGTAACGGCTGTTATGAAAGAGAATAACAAACTATAAGTTTATGTGAGGGGGAAGGTTAATGGATGGGTTCCTAAAGTTAATTGTGGATATATTAAGTCAACCTGCGATCCTTGTAGCGTTAATTGCTCTAATTGGATTACTGGCACAGCGTAAAAATCTACCTGATACGTTGAAAGGAACAACAAAAACGTTTGTGGGCTTTCTCGTCATTTCAGCGGGAGCCGGTATTTTGTCGGGGGCACTGGCGCCGTTCGGTGAAATGTTTCAACAGGCATTTAACGTAAGCGGTGTTGTCCCGAATAATGAAGCAATTGTGGCCATCGCACTCACTGAATATGGCTCAAGTACGGCACTTATTATGTTCTTCGGAATGGTCTTCAATGTGTTCATTGCACGGTTTACGCCGTTTAAGTATATCTTCTTAACGGGGCACCACACCCTGTATATGGCATGTATGCTTGCGGTGATTTTCTCAGTAGCAGGCTTTACCTCGTTTTGGCTTATTCTAACGGCTGGTCTGGCTCTTGGGCTGATTATGACGCTTTCTCCAGCCATCGTTCAACCATTTGTGCAAAAAGTGACGGGCAACAATAATGTGGCACTCGGTCATTTCAGTGCGGTTGGGTATGCAGCCAGTGGAATCGTTGGAAAGCTTGTGAAAGGAAAAAATTCTCGTTCGACAGAGAATATCAATTTTCCAAAAGGACTCGGCTTTCTTCGTGACTCCACCGTTAGCATTGCGTTAACGATGGTTGTCATCTACTTAATTGTCGCTCTTTTCGCAGGACCGACTTATATTGAAGAGAATTTGAGTGACGGAACGAACTACCTTGTCTTTTCCTTAATTCAAGCGGGAACGTTTGCTGCTGGGGTGTTTGTTATTCTGGCTGGCGTGCGTCTTGTGCTGGCAGAAATTGTCCCAGCATTCAAAGGGATATCACAGAAACTTGTTCCAAATGCTAAACCAGCACTGGATGTTCCTATCATCTATACGTATGCGCCGAATGCTGTCCTTATTGGGTTTTTCTCGAGTTTCGCCGGTGGTCTGGTTAGTTTGCTCATTATGGGACTTACAGGAACGGTAATGATTCTTCCTGGTGTGGTGCCGCATTTCTTCACAGGAGCAGCCGCAGGGGTTATCGGGAATGCGACGGGTGGATTACGTGGATCCGTTGCCGGCTCATTTGTTAACGGGTTGATTATCAGCTTCCTTCCGCTGTTCCTTTTACCCGTGTTAGGGGATCTTGGATTTGCCAACTCTACATTCTCCGATACCGATTTCGGTGTGTCGGGCATTTTCTTTGGTACTCTAGCAAACTACGCAGGTCAAATTGGAATTGTGGTGAGTCTGGTAGTTATTCTAGCAGTTATGATTGGGCTTAACTTTAAAGGAACTAAAAATGTGATCAAACAGGAACCGTTAAAGGAGGAAAAATAGCATGCAAGTTACAGAAACGAACTTGCAATTTTTCGCCAAACAAATTCGTTTCTATACCCTTAAAGAGTTGCAGGCAGTAGGATTCGGTCATTATGGGGGGAGCCTGTCCATCGTCGAAGCGCTGGCGGTTCTCTACGGGAAACACCTCACTATTGATGCGGATGATGCAAACAATCCAGATCGTGATTACTTTGTCCTGTCAAAAGGGCACGGTGGTCCCGCGCTCTACGCAACGCTATTTCTAAAGAAGTTCTTTTCAGAAGAAACCTTATATACGCTCAATCAAAACGGGACAACGCTCCCATCCCATCCTGATCGGAACTTAACTCCAGGTGTTGAAATGACCACGGGTTCTCTTGGTCAAGGGATATCTGCAGCGGCAGGGATTGCCTTTGGGAATAAACTAGATGGCCGCTCGAACTATACCTATGCCATTGTCGGTGATGGAGAATTGAATGAAGGGCAATGCTGGGAAGCCATTCAATTTGCGGCACATCACAAGTTAGATCACTTCGTCGTTTTTATAGATGAAAATAAAAAACAGTTAGATGGACTTACAATCGATATCATGAATCCGTTTGATTTTGTAGAGAAAATGAAAGCCTTTGGCTTCGCTGCAGAAAGAGTGGACGGCTCTAACGTAGATGCCATTGATGAAGCGATTCAAAGAGCGAAGAAACGTAGCGGTCAACCAACGGCAATTGTCCTCGATACAACAAAAGGGCAAGGGGTCTCCTACTTAGAGGAAAAAGTGGATAATCATCATATTCGACCAAGTATGGATGACACCAACGCCATAAATGCGGCACTGGCAGAATTAGAAAAGGCTCTTGCAGGGGGCGAAAACCAATGATGGGCTCAGCTAGACTAGATGATAAAGAAATGCGTCAAACCTATGCGGATACGATTCTAGAATTAGCGAGGAATGATGATCGTGTCATTGCCTTAGAGGCAGATTTAAGCTCAGCCATGACAACAAGCAGATTAGAGAAGGAGCTGCCTGGTCAGTTTGTGAATGTTGGGATTATGGAAGCCAATATGATGGGGATAGCAGCAGGACTCTCAATTGTTGGCCGCAAACCATTTATTCACTCGTTTGGACAGTTTGTCACTCGACGTGCGTTTGACCAGCTCTTCGTTTCCCTCGGCTATGCCAAGCTAAGCGCCGTAATCGTTGGATCCGATGCCGGTGTAACAGCTGAACACAATGGCGGTACACATATGACTTTTGAAGACATCGCCTTAGTGAGAGAAATCCCAAACGCTCATGTCTATGAAGCAAGTGATTCATACCAACTTCAGTACTTGTTGAAAAAAGCTTATAAAGAAGGCGGTCTGCACTATATCCGCACCATCCGTAAAAAAGCAGTGAAGCTGTACGACGAAAACGAAACCTTCGAAAAAGCCAAAGTGTTACGCAGCGGCAAAGATGTTACGATTATCGCATCAGGGATCATGGTGGCTGAGAGTTTACAAGCAGCAGTTCAACTATCTCAAATGGGTATGGAAGCAACTGTAATTGATATGTTCTCAATCAAACCTTTAGATATCGACACACTAATTGAGGCTGCAAAAGCAACAGGAGTGGTTGTCACAGCAGAAAATCATAATGTAAACGGCGGACTTGGCAGCGCTGTTGCCGAAGCACTATCTGAAAACTTTCCAGTCCCACTTTATCGCATAGGTGTACGCGAACGCTTTGGGCAAGTAGGGCAGACAGAGTACCTGAAAAAAGTGTATGGACTGAATGCCGAAACGATTGTTAAAGAAGTTAAGAATAGGTTAGAAGTGGTGATATAGCGGTATGTTAATCGTGTGACGTATTGTTACGGTGACTCGGATTATACCAGTAAAGGAGGCAGTTTTGAACTGCCTCCTTTCTTTTTACTGGTTTATTCTCTGCCCTGTAATAAAAAGTTGGAGATAGCGAGACTGCAGGCTCCAAGAGCTCCATTTATATTGGAATAGGGTTTAAATACAATGTCCCAAGTATGGCTGAGAGGAAGGAGGATCGTGTTTTGATTTAAATAACGGCTAAGCAGGTTGGTCAATGCCGGTTCATTAAATAGCTCTCCATGTAAGATGATTTTATTTGTATCAATGACCATTGGTAAATTATTGATTGTAATAGACAGGTATTTAATCGCGTTATTAAGGATGGCAGTAACACCTTCGTCCCCCATTTTATAGGCACTTAATATCGTTTCAATTGAGATACTTTGTGTATCTGGCGTTAATTGGCTTAAAAAAGTTGTATTTGCACTTTCAAAAAGGATTCGGGATTTTTTGATAATCCAAGCTTCACTCGCGTATGTCTGTAAGCAGCCCCTTTTACCACACTCACACAGTTCGCCGTCTGGGTGAACAATCGTATGTCCCACTTCACCTACTAAGAATTTGTGTTCGCCATAAGTATTCCCTTCATAAATATAAGAACAAAACATTCCTCTGCCGACATGGAAGAAAATAAAATTTTCATCGGTATTATTCTCACTAAATAATCTCTCTGCGTTAGCCATAGAATGAACATTGTTTTTAAAGTAAATGGGTAATGCTGCATTTTCGATTAGAATTCCCAGATTAAAGTTCTTCCAGTGTGGATTGTTGCTGTAAATGGTCTTACTTTTATGATTAAAATGTCCAGGCAATGCAATCCCTACAGCTTTTGGTTGATAGCTGTGATAACAATGAATAAAATGATTTAATTCCTCTATAAAATGAACTTCTGTTAACGCCTCATTTTTGTCTCCAGCCTTAAACGTAATGACCTTCTCTGCAAAGACTTTTCCGGTATTGTCACTTAAGCAAAAGGAAAAGTACTTTTCGGATAGCTCACTTCCAATATAAAAACTGTGACGTGCGGCGATATCTAAGAGAATCCTTTTACGTCCCGATTTGTTATTTTCAGAAGAGTCTTCACCTAATTCATAAATAAGGTTTTCAGTCATTAACGATCCAGTTAGCTCACTAACAGTAGCAGGGGTAATCCCCGTCTGTTTTGAAATCTCTACTCGTGAAATCGGTCCATTAACATAAATTTGATCTAAAACTTTACTGCGTAATTCTCTTTGTTTCGTTGTAAGTGTCATTATAGTCCCTTTCTTATCTCTATTAATTATAAATTATAATTAAATACATAGTAAAAATCAATATGATTATCTGAATAACCTAAAATATTCAGAATATAGTATTGACAAAAGCGCTTACATTTATTAATGTTAATTATAATAAATAACTAATAAACATGATAAAGGGGGTTTTTAATTATATTTAGTAATAATTTATAAAAAAGAGGTAATTAAAGATAGAGGAGGAAAAAAAGTGAGCAAAGTGAATGAACTGTTGGAAAATAAAATGATGCCGATTGCTGGGAAATTAGGCAATAACAAGTTTCTGATTGCGATAAGAGATGGGATTACGTTTGCCATGCCGTTAATTATTATTGGCTCACTTTTTATGATTATAGCTAGTTTCCCAGCACCAGGTTGGGAAGCCTGGTTAGGTAAAATGGGCATTGCAGATTTTTTATGGAAGGGGACGGATAGTAGTTTTGGTTTAATTGGTTTAATCGCCAGTTTTGGTATTGCTTACAGTTTAACCAGACAGTTTAATGTAGATGGAATCGGCTCAGGTATTATCTCGTTATCCGCTTTTATTATTGCCACACCATTTATTTCTTCTGACGCTGGAGCGGGAATGCCAATTCCTTATATGGGCGCAAAAGGGTTGTTTATTGCGATTATTATGGGCTTGCTGAATGGCTATATTTATCAGTGGTTTATTAATCGGAATATCCAAATTAGACTTCCAGAAAGTGTTCCGCCAGCGGTTTCGAGAAGCTTTAGTGCCATTATTCCAGGTGCAGTCATTATTACGATGTGGTTAATTATTTATTCTGTACTCAGCACATTTGATTTACCCAATGTACATGACATTGCGCAAGTAATCTTAGGTAAACCATTAGGATTATTAGGAAATAACGTGTTTGGAACGATCATCGTTGTCGGTCTGAATAGTTTATTCTGGTTTGTTGGTATCCATGGAGGAAATGTAGTTAACTCTGTTATGCAGCCTGTATGGATCGCCAACTTAGATGAAAATCGTGTGGCTTATCAAGCTGGTCAAGAACTACAAAACATTATCACGCTTCCCTTCATGGATAACTTCGTCTATATAGGCGGAGGCGGAGCTACGATTGGTTTGGTTTTAGTTTTAGGCTATTTAGCACGCAAAAAGAAAACAAGTAAACAAACAAAAGCATTAGCACCGATTACTGTTGTACCAGGTTTATTCAATATTAATGAACCGACCATGTTCGGGATTCCGGTTGTTTTAAATGTTATGTTAGTGATTCCATTTATACTCGCTCCAATCGTAAACGTAGTTGTCACTTATTCCGCAATGGCCTCCGGGATCGTTCCATTAACCAGAGCGGCTGCCTCCTGGACGATGCCGCCAATCTTCAGCGGCTTCTTAGTTACAGGGGATATAAGCGGGGCCATTTTGCAGGTTGTTTTAATACTATTGGATGTTTTACTTTACTTGCCATTCGTTTTAGCGGTTGAAAAACGCTTTAAAGCAGAAGAATAAGAGGCGTAGATACATTACTAAACTACTATTTGGTTTCATTCCGAAATTTACGGGAAAATGACCGGATCAATAGTCCAAAATATTTCTGGACTTTCACCATTAATGATACGTAAAAGGAAGGGAAGTTTACACATGAAAAAACGATTGATTAGTGCAAATGCATCAGAGATTTTGGCAATGACGGCAGCAGAATTGAAGCAAAGTATCAAAGCAAGCGAAGGACGCGTAATACTGTCTGAAAATGTTGCAGGTCGAGAGCCTTATATCGGGGATATCACCAATGCCGAAATTGCCCGTTCGTTTGGAGCAGACTTGATTCTTTTGAATGGCGTTGACGTGCTCGCACCACAGATTGCAGGATTGGAAAATGAAGAAGGTTCTTTCGTAGAGGCACTTCACCGATTGGTCGGCCGTCCAATTGGCGTGAATTTAGAGCCGGTGGACAATTCAGCCAATATGGCAGAAGAAAGATTAGTCATTTCAACAGGTCGTCAAGCTAATCTAGAAACCATCCAAGAAATTGAACGATTAGGCCTTGATTTTGTCTGTTTGACAGGGAATCCCGGCACAGGTGTAACAAATGAGCAAATCCAAAAAACGATACAGCTTACCAAAGAGCATTTCTCCGGATTGATTATTGCAGGGAAAATGCATGGAGCAGGAGTAGATGAACCAGTATCAGATGCAGACGTGGTAAAAGGCTTTATTGACTCAGGAGCAGATATTATTTTAGTTCCTGCCGTTGGGACTGTTCCAGGCTTTGATGATGAAGAATTGAAAAAGATTGTGAAAAGTGCCCATCAACATGGCGCCCTTGTCTTATCTGCCATTGGTACAAGCCAAGAAAGTTCTGATGAAGACACCGTTAAACAAATTGCCATCCGTAATAAAGTGTGCGGGGTCGATATTCAACACATTGGTGATGCGGGGTACGCCGGACTAGCGCCTGTAGAAAATATCTTTGCGATGAGTAAAGCCATCCGCGGCATTCGGCATACCGTTTCTATGGTTGCTCGTTCTATCAATCGGTAAAGTCCATATAGTTATACTTAGTTTACTAGAATTAAAGGAGGAAAAAGAGTGAAAACGATTATGTTAGTATGTGCAGCAGGAATGAGTACAAGTTTATTAGTGACGAAAATGGAAAAGGCTGCTGAAATCAGAGGAATCGAAGTAGATATTTTTGCTAAATCAGCGCAAGAGATTGACTATACGCTTGAACAGAAAAATGTAGAGGTCTTATTATTAGGGCCGCAAGTCAAATATATGCAAAGCCAAATTGAGTCCAAACTAGTTGGCAAAAATATTCCGGTAGCACCCATTAATATGCAGGATTACGGGATGATGAACGGTGAAAAGGTCCTTGATCAAGCATTGCAATTAATTGACAACAAGTGATAAAGATAGGATGGGGGATACCATGTCATTAGAAGAAAATGAGTACTATACGCTGGCGTTTCAAATTATTAGTAACGTAGGAACGGCTAAAAGTTTAGTCATAGAAGCGCTTTATGAAGCAAAAGAAGGAAAATTTGAATCCGCAGAAGAAAAATTGAATGAATCAAAACACTTCTTTGTCGAAGGTCATAAGATGCATGCCTCTTTAATTCAAAGAGAAGCGAGTGGGGAAAAACTCGAGTTTTCGCTTATGTTAATGCATGCAGAAGACCAGATCATGAGTGTAGATACGATTACACTTCTGGTTACAGAAATGATTGAACTATATAGACGCTCACTATAACGAAAAGACCCCGAGAATAATCTTGGGGTCTTATCTATTTCATAAAAAATTATAATTGGACAGACTGACCGCTGAACACTTTCAGGTCCATTGGTGCAGCCATGAACGTTGGTGATTTTTGAGTAAATGAAGTGAAATGTTTACTTGAATTATGGATGTTAGTAGCTTCTACATCTTCCCAAACTTCAACCATTGTATATAGATGATCTTGTTCAGTAGATTTCATCAAATCGTAGCTAATGTTCCCCTTTTCTGCTCTAGTTGCTGACAGAAGTGACTTAGCTTCTTCTAAAAATGCTTGTTCTTGATCAGGTCTTACTTGAAGGTGTGCGTGAATAATAATCATAGTGATCCATCCTTTTCAGTAGAATTAGGTGGACTATTGAGCCCTTTAAGCAGAGTCTGTGATTCAGGAATCTGGGGGACAATTCGTAACAAAGCTATCATTATACCGTATGTTACCGTATGTGTGAAATTATTTCTAAATCCTACTACATTTATTTTCGGTGTTTTTTGTGTATATTTATAATGTCTCAAAATATTTGTACGTAGGAATGGCTGCGATAGTTGAAAGGGATGCACTATGAGCAAGATTGTATTTTCTACAGAAAGTGTAGCAGATTTACCAAAACATCTAATTGAAAAATATCAAATTCAAGAAATACCTATGCATGTCATCATAGATGGAAAGGATTATTTAGAGAGCGAGCTTTCCGTTGAGCAAGTTTATGATTATTATAGTCGTACTAAAAAAATCCCCTCTACAACATCGACGAATGCATATGAATATCATCATTTCTTTTCGAAAATTAGTAAGGACTTTCCCAATCACATGATTATTCACCTAGGGTATACGTCACGATCATCTGGTTCCTTTCAAAGTGCGGTAATTGCGGCAAAAAATTTTGAAAACCTATTCCTAATCGATACACTAAATGTAACAGGAGGATTAGCTACCATCGTGATGTATGCGGCCAAGGTGCTTGAGGAAGACCCAACGATTGACCATTTTCAGCTAATAGAAAAAATAGAATCCATTCTCCCTAAAACAAGGCTAGCTTTCATTCCCGATAGTTTAGACTTCTTGCGGGCAGGTGGAAGGGTGAGTAACGCTGCTTTTATTGGAGGGACGCTGTTAAAAATAAAGCCCTGCATTGAATTAATCGAAGGAAAGCTCGTACCCACTCGAAAATATCATGGGAATATGAACAACGTTGCGAAAAAACTTATGCATGATTACTTAACCCAATACAACATTGATAGAAAACAGTTAAATTTAGTCTATTCTCTCGGACTTGATGAACGCATAAAAAGAAATATGGAGATAATGGCAAAGGAAAACGGCTTTGAAAATATAGAGTGGATACAAGGCGGTCCAACGATTTCTACTCATTCTGGACCTGGATGCTTCGGCATTTCAGGAATTGAACATTAAACAGTTCATGAACTAAATAGAAGCGATTCAACCAAAGAACGAACTCCTGATGAAGAGTTCGTTCTTTTTGATAGGCTGTTTTCGTAAGGATTGCTGCTAATCATACAAAAGGGGTTAATCAAATTTCCTGTTTATTGTTACTTTTAAAGTATAATAAATAGAAAATATTGTAACAAAGGGGACGGCGGTTGGGTATTAGAGAAATATATTTATGTATCAGGTACTCTAACTCGGATTGAGGGTATTGGAAATTTAGAAACGCAATCCAGCGAATCTAAACAAGGTCAAGTTCTTTGCAGGAATAAACAAGATTTCAACGCAAGTAGCAAAAGGCTCTAAAGGCACTTGGGAGCAACCATCTTTCAAAGCTTCTTTGTTAGATGGTGATCAAACGTATAGCATTCTTATCGAAAACGCTATGTTGAACCTTCCTCAACTGTTGATGGTCGCTTAATCAATGAAATGAGAGAAGTACGTTATAAACAAATGAAAATGATGTGGGACTCTTTTTATAACGAGTGATGTTCTCTTAATTTTATATTGAAAATTAAGAGAACATTGAAAAACAAGGTTTCTATACTATTGATTAAAAATCAACATTTAAATATAACAGAGCCATTAAAAAGTAGATTCGATACATTTATAACGCAAATATTCTCTTTAAACTAACGGGTGCAAGAGTTAGACAAGGCGATCTCAAAAAAACAAAAATAGAATAGACAATTAAACCATTTTTATTTCAAATTATATTGAAAAAATAGTCGATAAATATAAAACGATTATTAAAGGAATTTCGTCCACTTTCTAGAAATGATTACTATAAGGTCATTGTCTCGAAACACTAGTCGAATATACAAGGAAGGTGACGATATGCTCAAGAAAAATTTTCTTACAAAAAATTTATTAAAATGGGTGCCAAATAATGAGCAAAGGCTGTATGAAAAAAAACTTACTGATGTTATGAAACGTTTAAAGATTCAAAATTACAATTTCAATTGGGAACGTACTAGCTGCTTTGTTGAATTTCATTACAATGAGAATTTTTACAGATTTGAACACTCTATTGAAAAAGCTAAGAAAAATGGAATTATTTTATATAATGGACTGGATTGTTTGAGGGAGTTGACTCAGTCATTGGAAGATCTATGCGGTATCATTGATAGAGGAATGAATGACTTAGAAACATGGATATCTGGCATGAAACAGTCACCTTCGGAAACAAAGATGCCTGGATTCCAAGAAGAATTTGAAATAAGATATAAGACATTGGGAAGACAAAATTATGCGGAATATAACACAGAGGAACTGAAGGAACTTTTCCCTTTTGGAACTGAACCATCACTAAAAGAATTTACACAAAATCAGATTGACCAACGATCACTACTTAATAAAGCTAGATTATGAAGAAGTTTAATGCAAACTTTTACAAAAAACCGTCAACAGGAATGCAGATTAGTAAGCAAGATATAGGAATATAAACGTCAACATTATTTTATGTTTGTATTTCTGTATCTTTCCAATTTTATTGCCACAACAACATTACAACCTCCACTTATTCCCGATACAATATGAGGAAGTCATCATAAGCTCGATGCTATTCATTTTTATTCAAAATAAGATACAAAAAGAAACAAAACACACATTAGTATTTTCGTTTGTAATTTTCATAATTGGGTTACCAGTTTCTTGTTGGTCTTTTTTTGTTACTGCTATGTGGTGGGGTTAATACGGAGCTATTGCTGTTAAGGTGGAGTTGTATTAATTGATTGTTTGATTAAGAGTGCTTAGTTCCTTGGAAAGATTAACGCACTTTTATGTTGAACTCCTTATGGTAGAAACGGGGCAGGTTAGTGGAATAAAACTGCTTTATCTTGACAATCATTTTATTCGACTTATAATGGATATTAAAGAGTCTTGAAGTCTATTATTGTCAAGAGAGGTTGAAAACAATGAAGTATTCTAAAGCGACTAATTATGCTCTCCATACAATGTTACATTTAGCATTGTCAAATTCAAATAAACCTATTGGTGTTCAAATACTTGCACAACAGCAAAAAGTTTCACCTACTTATCTATCTAAGATCTTAACTAAGCTTGTTAAAGAAGGAATGGTTGCTTCTGCATCAGGAGCTAACGGTGGATACTCATTGACAAAAGGGTGGGAATCCATTTCTTTTCTCGATATTATTTATACAATTGAGGGGAAGTCTTCATTGTTTGATTGTGACTTTGATCACGGATCTCATTGCCCGATTCAAAAAGTTATGTTGAGATCAGAAGAAAAAATGGAAGAAGAACTAAGAAAACAAACCATTGCGGATTTGATTTTAGATAGGACAACGACATAAAACGTTGTCTTCTATACCACATTCAAGGATATAAAATATCTTTAATATCCTTAAAATTGTAGTCCAATTGAGGAGGGATTCTAATGGAAGAGAATTTATTTAAACAGCAAGTATGGAAGACTGCTTGGAATCATGATCCGAACACTTCTCTTAGAATTATGCAAAGATTAGGTCAGGGTGATTTTCAAGCAGAAGAATTCATAAAATGGGCGAAATCTTACGATAAAAACTCGTTTAGCTATGAAGGCAGACAACGCAGTAATAGAATTTTGACTTGGATTGAAAATCAGGTTGGTTCATTTAAGGATATGGCTGTTCTGGACATTGGTGCTGCATCTGGAGTATTTAGTATCCCTTTTGTAGAAAAAGGAGCAAAAGTTACAGCCATCGAGCCTTCCCCTGACTTGGCTATAATGTTAAAAAATAACGCAAAGCACTATTCGGTTCAGGTGGAAGTAATTCAAAAACCTTTTGAGGTAATATCAACAGATAAACATAACCAATCGTATGATCTCGTTTTTGCATCAATGTGTCCAGCTATAAAGGATTGGGATATGGTGGAGAAAGCTTTAAGTTGTGCAAAGAAATATTGCTATATAAGTATGATGGCTGGTCCAAAAGAAAATCATTTAATGGATGAACTGCTGCCGAATATAGGTTTAAAACCAAGAGAAATAGGTTCTTCTGATATGGCATACCTGCAACAATTACTCTATCTAAGAGGTTATTCTTATCAAACGTTAATTGAAAAACAGATGAAAACTGTGAAAATAGATGTAGATAGTGCAGTAGACAATTTAACAGATTGGTTTATTGAATATGGAATTCCATTAGAAGAAAAGTTACTTAGAAAATCTGAAGAATATTTACGTGAAACTTATGAAGATGAAATCTCGCTAAGAATGGGGGGAAGGTTCGGAAAAGTTCTTGTTCATTTGGAAGATTAAGAATCAATACTATTTGATAAATCTTATCATGATAAATCAATACTGATACTTGCGGTAGATATAGATTAATAAATTACGTATACATCATTATTTTGTTTTAATTGTAGATATAAAAGGTCTTTGATGGTTGGTAAAACAGTAAAAGAAATGAATAGGGAGGTAAAGCATGAATGTTTTTGATTGTATCGTTATA
>NZ_AJTN02000251.1 GCF_000305495.1 Peribacillus psychrosaccharolyticus ATCC 23296
GTCTCTTTCTCTTGTGATTTATGTGAAAATTCTCGGTCCACCGACCATTGCTGTTCCACAATCTAGTCTATATTACAGTGATAGTGGACAATTGATAGGGGAAACTGATATCGGTCAAAAAAGATATTGGACGGGACTTCCTTCCATCTCTCAAAATCTCATTGACGCGACGATTTCTGTCGAGGATCGTAAATTTTATAAACATCATGGTTTCGACATAAAAAGGATTGCTGGTGCATTGATTGCTGATTTAAAAGCATTGGATAAAGTGCAAGGTGCTAGTACGATTACGCAGCAATACGCACGGAATCTTTATTTAGGACATGATAAAACATGGAGCAGAAAAGCTCACGAAGCGATTTATACATTAAGACTCGAGATGAATTATTCAAAAGAAGAAATTCTCGAAGGCTATTTAAATACGATTTATTATGGACATGGTGTCTATGGGGTCAAAGCTGCTAGTCAATTTTATTTCGGTGTTGATCCGAGTAAACTATCTGTTGCTCAAGCCAGCATGCTTGCGGGGATTCCCAAAGGACCTTCACGTTATTCACCTATAGCCAACCCTCAACTGGCTAAAGATCGTCAATCCCATGTTCTTGCATCGATGGTTACCCAAACATATATAACCGAAAAAGAACGTGTCCAAGCGGAAAAGACCGAACTTATATTAAACGGTAAGTATCAAGTAGAAAAACAGAGCCACGCTCCTTTTTTCCAGGATGCCGTTAAATCTGCACTAAAAACACAGTTGAAGATCGATGACCGAACCATTGAAATGGGCGGATTAAAGGTTTTTACAACATTAAATGTGAAGCAGCAGGAAATTGCTGAAAAAGCTTTTGCAGACATCCTATCGAAAGATTCATCCATTCAAGCTGCGTTAATCGCAATGGAACCTAGCACTGGCGAGGTTAAAGCTCTTGCAGGTGGTAGAAATTATCAGGAATCACCCTTTAACCGGGCCACACAAGCAGTTCGTCAGCCTGGCTCTACCATTAAGCCGCTTCTCTATTATTCTGCGCTAGAAAGCGGCTTTACGCCTTCAACTACATTATTGAGCGAGCCAACAACCTTTACGTTTGATAAGGGGCAATCATCGTATACGCCCCATAATTATAACAACCAGTATGCAAATGGCGAAATTACTCTCGCACAGGCTATCGCACTCTCCGATAATGTGTATGCCGTGAAGACTCACTTATATTTAGGAAAAGATACATTGATTAAAACAGCTCGTAAATTCGGCATTACGGCAAAAATGGCTCATGTACCTTCTCTTGCACTTGGAACATCTGGAGTAAGACCTATTGAAATGGTCAACGCATACAGTATCTTGGCTAATGGCGGAAAAGAAGTTGAACCAACTTTCATTACCAAGGTCGAGAATGCAAAAGGTGAGGTTATTTTTGAGGCAGATCCTCAAGAAAAACAAATTCTTGATCCTGCTCAGACTGCGGTTATGAACGGGTTGTTAACTGGAGTGTTCGATTCAAAACTAAACGGATATACCAAAGTAACAGGCAGCACCATCCTTCGTGAAATATCACGGATATATGCTGGTAAATCAGGTTCGACCTCTACGGACAGCTGGATGATTGGCTACACCCCAGAGTTAGTGACTGGCGTCTGGACAGGGTACGATCAAGCAAAGAAAATTACTAATCCTTCGGAAAAGATGTATGCGAAAAAGCTTTGGATTCGTTTTATGGAACAAAGTCTTAAGGGTCAGCCGGTTAACTCATTTCCGCAGCCAAATGACGTCATTAATGTAGCTGTCGATCCGATAAGCGGCAAACTTTCAACCGATGACTGCCCTGTGTCAAGACTTACAGCCTTTGTAAAAGGTACGGAGCCTCAGGAATTTTGTACTCAGCCTACCCCTGAAAAGGCGGAGAAGAAAGTCCAGCCAGATGATAAAAAGGCACCATGGTACAAGCGATTCTTAAAAATTTGGCAATAAAGCAAAAAACCTCGAAAGCCAAGGGAGGCAATCGAGGTTTTTTGTGTCCTAGTGCTATAGCGTTGATACGCTGATTTCAGTTTACTTATAAACTGTTAATTCGACAAGAATTATCCAGTTAAACAAGGTAACATTCACACTTTAGACATATCTCAACCTAAGAGGTCTTGTTTTAATTGTTCAGTAGAACGTGCCCACATTCCAGCATCATGATGTTGCAGGAAGTCAGCCAAAATCTTTTTCGATTTCTCGTCCATATGAGAAACAATAATTTTGCGTTTTAGCGATTTATCCATGTTGTTTACATGTTCGGGCAATGATTTGTATCCGCGTCTGATTGACCTGTCTACTGTCATTTCACAAGCGGTTACCCCAGCATACATAGGTCCTTGTTGAGCAGCTTCAATCGTTACCCAAACAAGCCAGTAAAGCTTGCCGTTCGGTACCTCTTCTTTTGTTTTTAAAAATTTAATGCCTCGTTCAACCGTGCTCCTTGCATGCATAGCACCGATATCAACAACGGCATCTCCTGCCTCAACATCAATAATTACCGGTGAGATATTATCTAGGGTTAATACACCAGCTCCATACCCGCCATGGCCTTCTGTCGGGTCATTTTTAATAATATTAAAGCCCAGCTTTTTCTTAGGTTGTTCTTCCATTCCTTACTACCTCCTTTTACAAATATATTAATAAAAGAACAGCGTGAAAAACTGATTCATAAGATCATAAATAAACGGGATCACGATCGAGAAAATCGGTTGAATCGTAATGGCGTTTAATGGTGGAATTATCACCAAGATTAAGAAGATAAGTGAACCATAGTTTTCATATTGTGTCATTTTAGCTCGAGTTGAATTGGATACCAGATCTTCAACAATTCTATAGCCGTCTAATGGCGGCAGCGGAATTAAGTTAAAGACGAATAATACCACATTTAGTTGGATTAATTTATTGATAAATGGTTCCACATAAACCGGTATTGGTTGTCCGGACGCGAAAAATGAATACAGAATGGCATAACCGATTGCCGCCACTACTAGGTTGCTCAATGGTCCGGCAGCTGATACGAGCACCCCGGCAAGCCTAGGATTCTTAAAATAAAACCGATTGACCGGGACAGGTTTAGCCCAACCGAATCCTGCTATCAATAGGAGAATGGTCCCGAAAGGATCCAAATGCTTCATCGGATTCAGCGTCACACGCCCTTGGTTTTTTGCCGTAGGATCACCGAACTTATACGCGACATAGGCATGAGAAAATTCATGGACAGTGAAGGCAATTAATAGCACAGCCACCACATACGGAATTTCTTCTAAATTAAACGCTAAAAATCTCTCCACATGGACTCTCCCTTATCGTTTGATACGATTAGTATACAACAAATTCCTATTGAAGAAAAAAAGTTGAGCTGTCTACCTTTTCTTGCAATTAGTTTTTTGGTATGAAACACTACTGACATACCGTATGAAAGGAGGATGCTGCATGCCCTATGTAACTGTAAAAATGCTTGAAGGACGTACCGAGGAACAAAAGAAAGCACTAGTAGAAAAAGTAACTTTGGCTGTATCTGAAACAACAGGTGCCCCTTCTGAAAATATCACGATCTTCATTGAAGAAATGTCAAAAAACCATTATGCCCAAAATGGCGTACGATTCAGCGATAAGTAACTACATAAAGGAAAAGCTAAGCTTATGACAGCTTAGCTTTTCCTTTTAAGGAGTCAATATATTGATATGCCTCGTCAATCTCCTCTATGCTATATCTCTGCTTACTCTTGAGTGTAAAGATCTTTTCAGCTACCTCTTCCTTCTCCAATGTTTCAAAGTACAAAACCGTTGAAACAAGTTCCAAAAAGCGGGCATTTTTCTCATTCATATCAAGCAGACAATCTTCAAGCTTCGGCATGTCGATTTCGTGCATATCCATAAATCCTTTTCCGGTTTCGGTAATAGAATAGCGGTATTGGTAATATCCTGCTTTCTTTCCTTCACTTCATGTAAATATCCCATATTACATAGCTCTTCAATTCGTAGTGTCAATTCTTCTGAATAAGGGCCATAGAAATGGAACTCAAATTTCTCTTGAAAAGGAAATGACAGCTTTTTAGCGATATATATAATCTTCTGCAGCTTCTTTCTGCCTGCAATCTCACCGGACGCCGCAATGGCATTCATAATTCTAGCGTGCTCCTTGAACAAAGGAAAATCACTCCTCACACAATATTTCCATCAAACTACTTTATTTCAATCTGCCATCTCAAGCAGCCGGCGAATTTGTTGTTTCACGTTCTTGTTTGTCGATTCGTCGCGCAAAAAATCTGCAGGATAATATAATTTATGATCGGTCCGGCGTTTGCCTGAAATCGCTTCGACAATTTCTGATTCTCGTGAAAGCTCACGGATTTCTCCATTGTTTTTCAACAGATGAATCGGCAGACGCTCTTCTTCCTCACCTGGCCGATAGAAATCATACGGCAGATCTGAGGAAGAGTCTACTACCAAATAATAGTCAGGATCTATCCCTGCCTCTTTAAACAGCTTTGTTAGTTCAATCAACTTATTCATTTGCTCATTTGAAGGATGAAACTCGGTATATTTAAACAGGCGGCGATTCATAAACCGACTGCAAAGGTCACGCAGTATTTCATCGCCTTCATGTTCCCAGTTTGCAAAATAATAAAGCATCACGGCTTCATCCATTTTCAGATAATCTTTCAAGGTAACATCACCTTTGAAAAGTGAATGAAAATGAACTGGATCTTGCTCAAAATGGTAGCCCGTTTCATATAAATATTTCGCACGATGCAGCACCTTAGTTAGTATCACTTCGGCACTCCGAGTTACCGGGTGAAAATAGACCTGCCAATACATTTGATAGCGGCTCATGATGTAATCCTCTACGGCGTGCATGCCGCTTTGCTTGATAACAGCTTGGTCCTCACGAGGCCTCATAACGCGCATAATCCGTTCCATGTCAAAATGCCCGTAGCTGACACCGGTAAAATATGCGTCACGCTGCAGATAATCCATCCGGTCCGCATCAATCTGACTCGATATCAGGCTGACAACGAGTTTCCCGCTATAGGTTTTGGCAATGACTTCGGCTACCTTCTTGGGAAAGTCTGCACCAACCTGCGTAAGTACAGCATTCACTTCGGTATCACCAAGAATAATCTTCCTGGTGAATAACTCATGATCAAGGTCAAATACCTTTTCAAATGAGTGTGAAAATGGACCATGTCCTAAATCATGTAGCAATGCTGCACACAATGATAATAGTCGCTCTTCTGGATTCCACTCTGGTCTGCCCTCAAAGACATCATCAATGATTCTGCGGACAATCTCATAAACGCCTAATGAATGACTTAATCGGCTGTGCTCCGCACCATGAAAAGTCAAATACGTTGTCCCTAGCTGTTTTACCCGGCGAAGGCGTTGAAACTCTTTCGTACCAATTAGATCCCATATTACCCGGTCACGCACGTGAATATAGCGATGAACCGGGTCTTTAAATACTTTCTCTTCGCTTAACTTTTCACCGGAATATTCCATGGCCTACCCTCTTTTTTATAGTCTGATACTTTTTAGTATAGCTCGTTCTCGACAGGATTCCTACCTGTCAGTTTTGGTAAAAATGAGTCATATCGTGTGAAGTCCTGCTGTTTCAACATTTTTATTAGCAAAAATATTTTTCTTATCTTATTGTGTCTATATTTTTAGTAAAAACACATTCTGCACTTCTTACATACCACTTTAAAGCGATGAAAAACCTTGATGTTCACTTTAAAAAACTAGTATCCTTCCAAGTTTTTGGTATAAAAAGTCTAACATCTGGCGACAATGAAGACTAGAACAACATAAATAATCTTAAGTCATGACAAATAATTTACAAGAAAGTATAAATTACCAGAAAAGGAGTAGATATTATGAAAGTTCGTCAAGATGCATGGACCGAGGAAGATGATTTATTACTAGCAGAAACCGTTCTCCGGCATGTTCGGGAAGGAAGCACACAATTAAATGCCTTTGAAGAAGTAGGAGATAAATTAAACCGTACGTCTGCCGCTTGTGGATTCCGCTGGAACGCCGTTGTCCGTCATACTTATGACAAGGCACTGTCTCTAGCAAAAAAACAACGGAAGCAACGGAAACGGATACTAGGAAAGGACCTTGGCGGTAAGAAACGTTTACTCTATACCCCTCCAGCGCCGACCATATCCGATATAACTATTCCAGCCAATCAATCTGTTGAAGAGGACATAGAAACTAGTATTCATTTAGATACAGAAGTTGAAACCCCATATATACCAATGGAATATGTAGAAAAAGAACAATCACACACTCAGAATCTTTCACTTGATGCTGTGATTACTTATTTAAAGTCTATGAATGGTACTAGTCTTCAGCTTGAAGTATTACGCACCGAAAATGAGAGACTGAAATTCGAATTAAATGATGTGAGAAAACGGAATCAGGAGCTTGAAAGAAAAGTAAATCATTTAGAGCAGGATACGGGACTGATTCAAGAAGATTATGAAACACTAATGAAAATTATGAACCGCGCTCGGAAACTCGTCTTATTAGAAGAAGATGACCGGCCGGCTACAAAATTCAAGATGGACAGAAATGGTAATTTAGAAAAAGTTGCCGAGTAACCATTGTTAAGTGGAGGCTCGCCTTCATCTTGGGAGAGAGAGCAGGCAGCAGCCTGTCTAATAGATTATAAAAAAATCTGGTCAGTTCCATACGGATGCACCAGATTTTTTACTTGCTTATTATTCATCTATCCTTTGAAACACCTTATCGTTTCGGTCTACCACTCGTTCTAGATACGCTTCATACTGCGGCCATTCATCTGCCTCAAGCTGTGAAGAGGTCAGTTGACCTGCAGACTGCTTAAGTACTTGCAGTAATCTCAACATCACATCAGCTACTGACGATCCGTCCAGCAACTCATCAAGTGATGCCATCACCTCGGGTTGAATGTCTGGATACGTTACCTTCGTTTCATGTGTACCTTTTGCCGCATCATAAAATCCTTTTACTAGGCTTGCACGTTCTGCACCGCTGCCAGAAACACAAAGATAGATTTGTACTGCTACCCCGTTACGAATGCGGCGCTGTGAGATTCCTGCAAACTTTTTTCCGCCAATACTTAAATCATAACTTCCGGGACAGTAAGACCCGCTTATTTCCATTGCTTCAATATTTACAGGAAATTCAGCAAACATCTTTCTTACAAGCTCTAGCATCGTTTCGTAACCACGGTTAATTTCAATCCGATGGTCTCCCTCTGGAAAGACGAGCGAAATATTCAATACACCCGTATCAAGGACAACGGCAAGACCGCCTGAATTTCTCACAATGACTGAGTATCCTTGTTCAGTAAGATACTCTATTCCCTTTTTTAACAATGGCAATCTCGTATCTTGAATACCCAAGACAATCGTTTTATCATGGACCCACGTTCGTGCAGCTGCTGGCGAATTTCCACTTCCAACAGACCCACATAAAGTATCATCGATAGCAAAGGAATTTAGTGCAGACATCCCAAGTCCAATCGATGACTGATCAATAATCCGCCATACAGGCTGAACTAATAACGAACCTGCTTCATTCATAGTTACGCTTCCTTTATATTCAAAATTCATACCTGCCCATTATACCATGATACTTCTTTAACTCCGAAGCGCTTGAGCAGCAGTTATAATCGCCAATTTATAGACGTCTTCCTCATTACATCCGCGTGATAAATCATTAACTGGACGATTAAGACCTTGAAGGATCGGACCTACTGCTTCAAAATTTCCTAATCGCTGTGCAATTTTATAGCCGATATTCCCAGATTCCAAGCTCGGGAAAACAAATACATTCGCATCCCCTTCAATTAATGAACCTGGTGCTTTTTTCGCAGCTACAGATGGAATAAATGCTGCATCGAATTGAAATTCTCCATCAACGATAAGAGTGGGATCCAATTCTTGTGCCAGTTGAACGGCCTCTGATACCCGTTCTGTTTCCGGAGAATGTGCTGAACCCTTTGTTGAGAAGCTTAGCATCGCAACTTTTGGCTCAATATCAAACATTCTCGCCGTTTTAGCACTTTCTACTGCTATCTCTGCGAGGTCTTTATTGTCCGGAGCTATATTGATGGCGCAGTCCCCAAACACATACTTTTCCTCACCGCGCACCATGATAAATGCCCCTGACGTCTTGGCTACACCTTCCTTTGTGCGGATAATTTGCAGCGCTGGACGCACGGTATCAGAAGTAGAATGCGCTGCACCACTTACCAGCCCGTCAGCTTTATTCGTATGAACAAGCATCGTCCCAAAGTAGTTTTCGTCTAATAGAACGTTTCGTGCTTCAGCATCTGAAGCTTTTCCACGCCGCGCTTCAACAAATGAAGCCGCGAGCTCATCCATCAAAATATAGTGTTGAGGATCATAAATTTCCGCTGCCTCGAGTGAAACCCCTAAGTGTTTCGCTTTATCTTGAATCTGCTCAATATTCCCAATTAATACAGGTGTTAATAGCTTTTCTTCTGCCAGCCTGGCTGCTGCAGTAAGTACTCGTTCATCAAGACCTTCTGGAAAAACAATTCTCAAATTATTACCGCTGATTTTCGCTTTTAACGTGTCGAAGATATCTACCATTTTCTACTTCCTCCTCATGTTCTGCGAGATTTGTATATGTATTTGTTATTCCTATTATTGTACAACAGCAAACATTTACTTCCTAACCTGCGCACTGGATATTTTTTCATTTCTACACTTGCCCATGTTCATATATCCCTATTTTTAGTGATTATCACCTATGTTCACAGGGTAAAATAAGATTTATGAACGTTTTTCGAACATTCGCTTACTGGCCGCTAAAAAATTATCTTTACAGCATTCTATGGTATAGTATGGGTATAGAAATGAACTATTAGGAGTGAAGAAGAATGAGTCAAGCAGCACAAACATTAGACGGATGGTATTGTTTACATGACTTCCGCCTAATTGACTGGACATCATGGAAATTATTAAGCAGTGACGAGCGCCAAACAGCCCTTGCAGAATTTCAAGGATTAATGGAAAAATGGAATGCTGTTCAAGATCAAAAAACAGGCAGTCATGCGACCTATTCAATTGTGGGACAAAAAGCTGATTTCATGATGATGTTTGTTCGTCCAACAATGGAAGAATTAAACGAAATCGAAATGGAATTTAATAAATCAAAGCTTGCGGAGTATACAATTCCTGCTTATTCTTATGTGTCAGTAGTAGAGTTAAGCAACTATCTTCCAAGTGAAGAGGATCCTTACCAAAACGAACATGTTCGTTCAAGACTTTATCCAATTCTTCCAAAAGCAAGCCATATATGCTTCTATCCAATGGATAAAAAGCGTGAAGGCAACGATAACTGGTACATGCTTCCAATGGACGAACGTAAAAGCTTAATGCGTTCGCATGGTTTGATTGGTCGTTCATACGCTGGAAAAGTGAAACAAATTATCTCAGGTTCAGTTGGATTTGATGACTATGAATGGGGCGTTACGCTATTTGCTGATGACGTACTTCAATTCAAAAAATTAATTTATGAAATGAGATTTGATGAAGTGAGTGCCCGCTATGCAGACTTCGGTACTTTCTTTGTCGGAAACATTCTTCCAGAAGAAAATTTCCAAGCTTTTTTCACTGTATAATTCAATAAACTCAGTCAGTCTCCAGATGAATCTGGAGACTTTTTTTATGCTCGCATCGATCACCTGTCTTTTTACTTTGATAGGCTGTCATAAAAAGGCAAACCTTCCCATACATATGAAATAGTGAAGTATGTAATTTCTTGAGGGCAATCTAAGCCGCGTTTGAGCGCAGTTTACGATTCACCTTTATCACGAAAGATGATTGAAGAGCTCATTTCTATATTTTAGATATTTGGAGGGAAAGCGATGAAGCAAAACAATATTCCAAATCCATATGAAAGCTACAACCCAAATCAGTATCAGCCTTATCTGGATGTTAGACAGCAGCCACAGCAGCCCTATCCGCAGGGGCAGCAAGGTTATCAACAGCCACAGCAGCCCATGCAACAGCAATACCAGCCCATGCAGCAGCCGCAGTTTACCCAACAACCAGGAACTCAAAGCGGCGGGCCTGTAATACCAGGCATGCTGCCCGTTGAAGAATCCTACATTGAAAACATCCTTCGACTTAATAAAGGGAAATTAGTCACCATTTATGCAACATTTGAGGGGAATAAAGAATGGAATGCAAAGATTTTCAAAGGAATTATTGAAGCAGCCGGGCGCGATCATGTGATCATTAGTGATCCGCAAACGGGACTTCGTTATCTGATTCCAATGGTGTATCTGGATTATGCCACGTTCGACGAAGAAATCGAGTACGAATATCCATATGCCACTGGGCCGGTAAACCTAGCCTCTTACCCCCCAAGATAATGAAAGAGATAAAAAATAAGACCATAAAAGAGATGTCTTCTCTTTCATGGTCTTATTTTTATAAATGTTTGTAAACTGCAATAATTAGCAGCACCCATGATGCAAGGAAAGCTAAGCCTCCGATTGGGGTAATAGCACCGAGCATCTTAATTTGCGTTACACTCAATATGAACAAGCTTCCCGAGAAAAGAAGAATTCCGGCAAACATCATCCAGCCGGACCAATTGATTAACGGACTAGAAATTTTCCCAGCAAGAATCCCGATAACCAATAATCCAGCAGCATGGAACATTTCATATGTAACAGCAGTCTGCCAGGTTTCCAGATACTTGGCTGGAATTTTCCCTTCAAGACCATGTGCTCCAAAAGCACCTAGAGCAACTGCTATAAAAGCATGAATGGCTCCAAGGATAATGAATAATTTCATGTAGAAATCCCTCTTTCTTTTAAAAATCTAGTAATGATTCACCGTTAGCTGCCTCTATTTTTACTGGCTGTGACTGCGGCATTGACGGCATTATGGATGGAACAGGCTGATAATTCTGTACAGCTTTCGGCAGCTTTTGCACGGGGGTAAAGCTGTTCTGTTTCGAACCGCCATCACTTAATACATCACACAGAACCTGAATAGCCATAATGTATTCATTCAATTTTTCTGCTGAACTAGCTTGTTTTGCGTGTGTAACAAGCTGTTCCATTTTATCTAAAATTTTGTCAGATGAAATTTCCATCAAAATCACCTCATTGTCTTTCTCTGCTTTTGACTATATCAAAAATAGCCAGTAAGCACAAAATAGTAAATTAAAAAGTAGTTGAGTCTAGCTTTTAGATTCGAATTTCAAGCAAATTTCACCGGATGCTCGAAGGACCTCTACTGAAGGAAGCCTATTGCTTTTAAATTGATAGGCTCTGCACCCTTTGGGAAATTGCGGATCCCAAGTCACATAGTAATGTTTACAAGCCAAACAATTGATTTTCTTATCTTCCAAGAAATTGCTCCTTTAACTTACCCATTATTTGCTGTTTCACGTGAAACATTTCCAATCTATTTAATCTCCCAATCAATCTCTCTTAACCCTAACTCTTTTAACAAGTAATTCGTTTTTGAGAATGGCTTACTTCCAAAAAAACCTCTCCTTGCCGCTAATGGGCTCGGATGTGCGGAGGTAATCACTCGATGCTTACTTTTGTTAATTAGCGGTAATTTGGATTGAGCAGGTTTTCCCCATAAGATGAAGACTATAGGTGTTTCTTTCTCGTTTAATAATGTAATAACTTGGTTAGTGAATGTCTCCCAGCCTCTGCCTCGATGCGAATGAGCTTCTCCTTCACGGACTGTCAACACCGTATTTAACAACAATACTCCCTGCTTAGCCCACTCAATTAAGCTTCCATGGTTTGGTATACTGCAGCCAATATCATTCTGTAACTCTTTAAAAATATTTCTTAGTGACGGCGGAATCCTCACCTCCGGATTAACAGAAAAACTCAATCCCTGTGCCTGATTTGGACCATGATATGGATCCTGTCCAAGGATAACCACCTTCACCTGTTCAAATGGAGTAAAGTGAAACGCATTGAATATATCCTGCTTATCCGGATGGATAAGATGCTGGTCATATTCAGTTTTTAGAAATTCGCATAAGTGTTGATAATATGGCTTAGAGAACTCTCCGGCCAACATCTGGCCCCAATCATTCTTAATTGTATTCATGATGTACCAGTTCCTCTCTTCATCTCTTGTTTTACTAGTATACGACAAAGGAAGTCTGGTTCCGACTAAGAACCTTCATAAGAAAGTGAAATAACAGAAAGTGAAATAACTTTTTTGGGAACTAGGTTTCTCTATCACCCCTTTATGGATATATAGGAAAGCAGGTAAATTATTGGCTGGAGGCTTATTATGAATAATAAAGTAAAAAAATGGATGAAACAAAAACGATTTCTTGCAGCTTTGATCCTTCTTATCATCGTTGCAATTGTTATTATCTATAACCAGTATAAGCCACTTCCAGAGGGCATTTCCTATGAAGGAAGTGTTCATTTTGTGGACGATGTCGATTTTATTTATGATTTATCATACAAAGATCTGAATGGACAGTATCAGCAGGAGCAAGAGATTTTTGAAACCATTTTTCAAGCCATCGATGAAGCCGAAGAGTTTCTCGTTCTAGACATGTTTTTATTTAATGGATATTACGATGAAAAAACGAAGTTTCCTAAGCTCAGCCAAACACTTACTGAAAAAATCATTACGCAAAAACAAAAAAAGCCTAATCTAAAAGTAGTCTTCGTTACAGATGAAGTGAATACCAACTACAATGCGTATAAATCTAAAGAAATTGAGCAGCTCAAGGAAAATGGTGTGGAGGTTATCATTACAAATTTAGATAAACTTCGTGACCCTACACCTGTTTATTCTGGTTTTTACCGTGCCTATTTACAGTGGTTTGGAGAGAGCGGCACTGGGTGGATTCCAAATCCTATGGCCGCTGAAGCTCCAAAGGTAACCGTTCGGTCTTACTTACGATTGTTGAATATCAAAGCCAATCATCGAAAACTGCTGGCTACTGAGAAAGAGGCGCTTATTACATCAGCTAACCCTCATGATGCCAGCGGCTTTCACTCTAATATTGCTTTCTCCGTTAAAGGAAATATAATTGGAGACTTTGTTAAAGCAGAACAAGCTGTGGCTGATTATTCGAATGGACCCAAGGACTTTCCTGTCTATCATCAAAAGCAAGCTGAACAAGGTGACGTTGCTGTTCAGTTTTTAACCGAGGGGAAAATCACTAAGCATGTCCTTCAAGCCATCCAGGAAAGCAGAAAGGGCGATCAAATTTGGATTGGCATGTTTTATATTGCCGATCGCGATGTTGTCACCTCTCTTACCGAGGCTGCCCAACGCGGGGTATCCCTCAACATGATTCTTGACCCTAACCAAAATGCCTTTGGTTCAGAAAAAATCGGCCTTCCTAACCTTCCTGTAGCCGCAGAATTTGAAAAGCTTGATAATGAACATATCCAAATTCGCTGGTACAACACGACAAAAGAACAGTATCATACCAAATTAATGCTAATTAATAAAAAGCAGACAAACAGCAGTTTAATTATTGGCGGTTCTGCCAACTACACGAGCCGGAATCTTAATGATTATAATCTTGAAGCCAATTTAAAAATCTCTGCCCCAGCTGACGCGGAGGTTTCCCAAGAAGTAAACGATTATTTCGATAGAATTTGGGAGAATCGTGATGGGCACTACACGGTGGACTATAAGGAATATCAAGATAAGCTGCCTGTTTTCAAATACATTATGTACCGGATCCAAAAACTTATCGGCGTAACGACTTACTAACTCTTTTCGAATCCATTCGATAAATAAATGTTTCAACTCCTGTAAAACAGGTTATTTATACTGTATAGCCGCAACACATTTACCTAAATAAAATGAACGTATTCTTAAGGAGGAATTTTTTTATGTATCAAGTACATGTTGTAGAAAATGGATTACAAGCAAAAGAAAAAATTGATCAATTGACTATTACTGAATTTACTAAAGAAAATATTTATCTGTTCGCCCATGATAAAGACCGCTCCGAGCATCTTACAGAGAATACAGATACCGAATCAGTAGGATTGGCTGAATTAGGCCTTATCGATAAAGTAAGCAATATTTTCAAATCTCGTGGAGACGAACTTCGCAAAAGCTTTGTAAATCTTGGATTGACTGAAAATGAAGCCAACCAATATGAAAAAGAATTAGATAAAGGCAAAGTGGTTCTAGTTGCCAGTACAGATGCTAAATAAGTCATTATATGATTAAACAGGGTGTCCCAATATGGGACACCCTGTTTTTTAGCCTAAAATTCGTTGATAAAGAGCTTTAGCATGAGCAAGATCCTTGGTTCCATGAATTAATGCGCGTCCATCTTGAAAAACAACCATCCGCTCACCATTTTTTTCAATAGATAACAAAAATGGGTTCCCTTTTACTTCATAGCCCCCGCCAGCTAAGTCAGAAGCCAGTTTATCAAGTTTAAGATTCCGCTGTGCTGGTGGTCTTACTTGAACCGTATCTCGACCGCAAAGCACCGTCGTCTTCGTTGCGTTTTCAGGTGTTAAAAATGGGTAGGTCGGGGCATCACCACAGGACAAACAATCTGATTTTTTGACTTTAGATACCTTAAAGCTTTGGTATTCATTTCGCCACAAATCAAAGGTTGTAAAGCTCGGTTTGACAGCATCCCAGTCCTCTACTAAAATCTTCAAGGCTTCGGCAGATTGATGTGCAACCACCATTTGAACAGCCGGCGAAATAATTCCTCCTGTATCACAGGTTACCCCTTGCATCGGAATGGTCCGCATCAAACAATGTAAACAGGGTGTTTTTCCGGGAATGATAGTAAAGCTCATTCCCACACTGCCAACACAAGCCCCGTAAATCCAAGGAATTGCATATTTTTGTGCTAAGTCATTGATCACCATACGTGTTTCAAAATTATCTGTGCAATCAATAATTAACGAAACGTCTGGTAATTGTTCCTCAAGCGTAACCGCTGTTGCATCGATAATTAATGCTTCAATTTCCACATCTTTATTAATTTGATTCAAATGGTTTTTGGCAGCTTCAGCCTTTGGAAGTTTTTCTAATACGTCAGCTTCTGTATACAGCTGCTGCCGTTGAAGATTGCTTGCTTCAACATAGTCGCGGTCAATAATCGTCAGCTTACCGACGCCAGCCCGTGTCAGCGCTTCTGCGTTGGCTGACCCGAGGGCTCCAGCACCGACAAGGATAACATGCTTCCCTCGAATCTTTTGCTGTCCAGACTGTCCAATTGGCGTAAATAACGTTTGCCGTGAATAACGCTCGTCCACTATTCTCAGCCCCCGCTTACTGGAGGGATGAATGCTACTATATCGCCGTCAGTCACAACTGTGTCCTCATCTGCAAACTCCTCATTGACTGCTGCCATGACGGCATCCAATCCCTCTAGCTTAAAGTCAGCAGCTAATTTTTCTTTCACAGCAGCAATCGTCAAACCCGCTGCATCAATCGAAACTTCTTCTTTTCCAAGCGCGTCTTTTAAATGGGCAAATAACAATACCTTAATCATCTAGATCCTCCTTTTCAGGCTTACCAGCTGGATACTCGACTGTCTCCAGTTGATTACCGATCCACTTTTCTCCGTCTTCCCAATGCTCTTTTTTCCAGATTGGGACGATCTCTTTAATACGCTCTATTGCGTACCGATTCGCCTCATAAGCATCATTCCGATGCGGTGTACTGACCGCTATTACAACCGCAATATCTGTAATTTCCAGTTTGCCCGTCCGATGGGTAATTGCCGTATTCGCATCAGGCCAGCGTTCACTAATTTCCGCACCAATTTGCTCTAGCTTTTTAACAGCCATCGCTTCATAGGCGTCATAGATAAGAAATAACGTCTTCTTACCTTTTGTCATTTCCCTGACTGTACCAATAAATGTCGTCACTGCTCCAGCATTCCTTGAAACAACTTTGTCAATCACACTCTGAATATCAATAGGTTTCTTTGACAGTTCAAAATTCATAAGTTTACTCCTTTATCGTTCTTTCATTTTTGTTCAATAAACCCAGCTCTTCTTCCAGCTGTTTCGCCTGATGATATTCCTCAGGCATATTCATATTAAAAAACGAGGTAGAAAAGAGATGCGGCTGTTCCTCATATAACCGAAAATCTTGTTCCTTCATTATTTTCACAGTAATGACTGCTAAAAATTCTCTAACTTTCAGCAAATGGTTATCTAGGCAAGAAGTAAGTACAGGCAGGCAGGACTTTTTATACACAGCAAACAGCGGCTGCAGCCTGCCTTCAATTTCCGGTACGACCGCATCGTAACCGTCTGCTGCATCAAGCATTTCCTGTGCTATCCCTGCATGGATAAAGGGCATATCACAAGCAACAGCAATACTGACCTCTGTTCCTGACGATGATAATCCTGCATGAATTCCAGCTAATGGACCGAGGCCCGGATATTGGTCGGTAGTCATCGGATAACCTAAAAAACGATAATCCTCTGGTGTATTCGTAACAATGAGCAATTGCTTTGTCACTTTTTCCAGTTCATCAGCGATTTTAGCAATATTGGTTTTCTCTTTCATAGGAAGAAGCGCCTTATTCTCGCCCATTCTTGACGACTTGCCTCCCGCTAGAATGACAGCTGTTGTATTCATCCCTCACCTCATATCCTACTATTAATCCTTCATATTAAAAAGCTGTATTCGCGAATATCTTGTCTGCTTTCTTGCTTAATCGTATTTGATTTACCAGCAAGTTTCCTGCACATTCTAGCATTTTACAATCAAGATGTATTGTTATATGCTTGTTTAAAGATATTTCGGAACATGCTGAACATATCCTAATCATTATTATTCCCCTCAGGAGGACCGTATCATGACGATGAAAAAAGCAATGACTGTTGCCGGTTCAGATTCTAGCGGCGGCGCAGGTTTACAAGCTGATTTAAAAACGTTTCAAGAGCTTGATGTGTATGGGATGTCTGCACTGACAACCATTGTAACGATGGATCCCAAGGACTGGTCTCATAACGTATTTCCACAGCCAGTTGATGTTTTAGAAGCTCAAATGGAAACCATCCTCTCAGTCGGTATAGATGCTATGAAAACCGGTATGCTTGGTTCCGTAGAGATTATTGAACTCGTAGCCCGGAAAATTGACGAGCTTAAACTTGATAAAGTCGTTATCGATCCAGTTATGGTTTGTAAGGGCGAAGATGAAGTTCTTCATCCAGAAACAGCCGTAGCACTTCGTGAACTGCTTGTCCCTAGGGCGACTGTTGTAACCCCTAATCTTTTCGAAGCAGCACAACTTGCTGGAACAATGCCTATCAAGACGATAGATGATATGAAGAAAGCAGCGATAAACATTCATGCACTCGGTGCAAAATTTGTGCTGATTAAAGGCGGAAATAAGCTGGATCATGATAAAGCAATCGACCTTTTATATGATGGAAAGGATTTTGAAATCCTTGAATCCGAACGAGTGGATACAACCTATACGCATGGTGCAGGCTGTTCTTCATCAGCAGCGATTGCAGCTGAACTTGCACAAGGAAAACCCGTTCGTGAAGCTATTTACTTAGCCAAAGACTATATTACAGCTGCTATTAAACATTCATGGAAGTTAAATGAATACGTTGGCCCCGTCATGCATGGAGCCTATCGAAAATATGGTGTCGAAAAATAATGGAGCTTACTCTCATTTTTGGGAGTAAGCTTTTCTTATCATAAATCCATCTCTTCGCTTTTTGCTAATCTTTTTAGTAAGATTATAAAATACACATGCTAAATAAGGAGGGAAGCGTAAATGAAACCGATTGAACCCACTGACGTTCAACGAGTAATTGATGGATTTGCCAACAAGGATATCTACCTTCACCTAGAAACAACAAATGGAGCTTACGCTACCCATAACAACGAAGATTTCTTTTCTGCAGGTGCCTACATCCGTAACGCGTTGGTACGCTATCAACATGGAAAAATCATTGGAGACAACCCCTACCGTATTGGCCTAAAACTAGACATAGGCTGGATATACGCTGAAGGGCTGAACCACTATGAAGTAGATGAACAAGGAAGATTATTAACGGCTGGACTTGATTCAACCGGAAAGCTTGCCGTTGCATTACAAATTAGCACCAAACCTTTTGAATAACAAGAAGGGAGATGAATGGATTGGAAAAAGAAAGACAGGTTTTAGTAATATTCCCTCATCCCGATGATGAGGCTTTCGGAGTTTCAGGAACAATTGCTTTGCATATCGAAAACAATACGCCAGTTACATATATATGCATGACGCTGGGAGAAATGGGCCGAAACCTGGGGAACCCCCCTTTCGCTACAAGAGAATCCCTGCCTAAAATTCGAAAAAAAGAATTACAAGATGCAGCTGATGCACTTGGGCTTACCGATTTAAGGATGTGGGGATTGCGGGATAAAACCGTTGAATTTGAAGATGATGACAAGCTGACAGAAAAAATTTCCGAAGCAATTCAAGAACTAAACCCATCACTCATCATTTCTTTTTACCCGGGTTACAGCGTCCATCCCGATCATGAAGCTTGTGCAAGAGCAGTTGTCCGTGCAGTTGGTCAAATAGAGGAAACGAAACGTCCTAAGCTGAATTTGGTCGCCTTTGCCAACAATAGTATTGCTGAAATTGGCGAACCCGATATCCTTCATGACATTACAGCCGTTGAAGATAAAAAAATCGCCTCAATTAAAGCTCATCGTTCACAAACCGAATCCATGGTCGCAACTTGGGCAGAAAAAATGAAAAACCAAGACCCAACCTTATTAAATGCGATTCGCCGAGAACGCTTTTGGACTTATAAGTTTTAACTATACAACAAGGCTGTCGAGGATTTCTCGGCAGCCTTGTTTGTTTAGTTGGAAATACTCCCTAGAGTAAAACCTAATCCGGGTAACGCTCTTCTCAAAAATGCTTTTGCACAGAAAATTGGTCGAACTGCACAGAGTTTGGCCACTTCTGAACAGAAATGCCCTCCATTTGCACACTAATCCACCCATTCTGCATACTTTTTCCTCTGTTCTGCACAAGTCAGTTGCCGAGACGATTTTTTTCTGCCTGTAATAATGTGATATTTTTCACAAGTACTCTCTCAATAAAAAAACTGCCTGCGGGGGAGCAGACAGTCAAATAGGGGAATAACATTTAAATCATCGTACTGATAGTATGTCCGTATTTTCTGGTTTCATACAGAATTATTTAAGATTAGTTAATGGTATTCGGTAGAGTCTGTCATCTTTTTTATCAGGATTGCCTCGGCCATCTGTATTGTTGCTGATGAAGTAGAGGTACGTTCCATCAATGTAGACATCTCTTATCCGCCCTTGATCGGTTACGATATCTTTTATGTCTTTAGTTACAATATCATAGGCCTTTAAGGCTTCGCCTCTTAATGACGCGATATAGATTTTGCCGTTGTTATAGGCAATTCCAGATGGAGCCCATGTATTGTCGCCGGCATGGATAAGGGGTGTCTCCATTTCTGCATTCTTTTCATCGCCTTCAATCTCCGGCCATCCATAATTTTTTCCTGGTTCAATCTGATTTAATTCATCTTTCCCGGATTCTCCATGCTCACTGCTGTATAATCTTCCTTCCAAATCCCAGGTAAGTCCTTGCGGGTTTCGATGGCCATAAGAGTAAACATATGAGTTAGGAAAAGGATTGTCGTCGGGTATACTTCCATCTAAATTCATACGTAGTATTTTACCGCCAAGGGAATTTACATCCTGTGCAATCTCTCCTTGTTTGGCATCACCAGTAGTTACATACAGCTTATTATCAAAGCCGATTTTAATCCGTCCGCCGTGGTGATAGTTCCCGCTGGGTATCTGGTCAAGTAAAACATTCGTTTCTTTCCAGCTTCCCTCTTCATATTGAAGCGTGACTACCCGGTTGACAGGCTTCCCATCTAATTCATATGTATAATAAGCAAACCCTTGGCCGCTGTCTTCAAATCCTGGAGCAAGTAAAAAGCCCAGCAGACCTGCCTCAGATTCTTCAGACAGTTTTTCTTTTAACTCCACAGGTTCTCGTTTCACTTTTCCGTCCTTTAATTGCACAATGGAACCCGTTCGTTCTGATACAAACAAGGTTTCCTCCACTTCTTGAATAGACCATGGTGCGTCAAGCCCGCTGAGTAATACTTCAGGCTTATCACTTGCTGTCTTCCCTGTCTGTTCCATTTGCAGATTCTCGTTCTCAGTATGATCCGGTTGGGTAATATCCTTCAGTGAACAACCTGCGAAAAGTAACACAATCAGCACAATCAGCAGCTTTTTCTTCATTTTCTCCCCCCAGAAATAATTCTACTTAACTGCTTGTTCATTTAAAGCAGCATGTATGGCTTGTGCAACGCCGCTTTCATCATTTATACCTGTCGTCAAATGACATATTTTCTTTATTTCTTCCGGTGCATTACCCATTGCAACCGCTCGTCCAACCCGTTCAAACATGGACATATCATTAAAATTATCACCGATAGCCATCGCTTCATTCAAGGTGATGCCTTTTTCCTGCAGATAAATTTCAAGTGCGATTCCCTTTTGTGCCTGTGCATGAGAAATTTCCAAATTCCCATGGCCTGACGAGGTAACCGCTAGACTTTCTATTTGCTTCAGTTCTCCGCCAGCTTCCCCTAATAATTCTAGATTATTAGAAAATATAAGTATTTTATAATAACTTAGATTGTCTTTAGACAGAAGATCATAATAACTTGGAATGGTTTTTACCTGACCAAGTGAAAGGCGGTTATGCACGATTTGGGTAATCTCCACTGGATCAATATCTGGGTTAGCTGTTACATATACATCCACAAGAGCAGCCTCTGACTTTTCGTAGTTTTTAGAATACGTACCCTCATTGGTATAGATTTCAAAATAGATGTGTTTCTGTTCTAAGTAATCGACCACTTGTTTAACATCGTTTTTATCCATTGTATTTGATGCAGTGATTTCTCCTGATTTGGTTAGGATGACTGCACCATTTACACCAATAACGGGACATTCTAGATTCGTTTCATCCAAAGCAAACCGCGCTTCTTGATACGAGCGCCCAGTTGCAATTATTACTTCTACACCTTCAGCTTGAGCTCGTTCAATTGCTTCTTTGTTTTCTTTACTGACTTTCTGATTTTTGTTTAATAAGGTACCGTCCATATCGATTGCAATAGCTTTTATCACTGTATACACCTCTAGTTTGTCTGTTTCTGTCATTGTAACAGATTTTTCTGACTGATTCTCTCTTACAGTCTCTCTCTATATCTGTAACCATTCTTAGCACAGTTGAAACAAGCTGAATAGCCCTATTGTCTGCTTTTTTCCAAATAGTTATTAGTAAAAAAAGACCTGCTCAAAATGAGAGGCCTTTTTTACCGATATTCTTATTGATGCTGAAGAGCGATTTGATTCATTTTATCCTCTAGAGTTTTCTGGATTTCATTAATCTGCTCGAAATCCATGGCCGCAATGTAAATCTCTTCAAGCTTGTCGTGCAACTCCTTAGCTTGAGACAGATAATTTGTCGCCGACGTCATTTTTGCTCGGTATCTTTCAGAAATCTCTTTTATTTCTTTCGCATAAATATCATCTGTTGCGGGTAAAATCGCTGTTTTATATATATCCACAATTTCGTCCCCTTCCCGGCTAGGAAAGTATTCGTGGGGAGCCGTGCTATCAAAGATAGCCAAGCCCAATTCGCGGACAATGACCATATCCAGACTAAACGGGTCGAATCCACAATGATAGATTTCTACATCGAAGCCTCTTTTCGTCGCTTCCGCTGCTAGTTTCTTCAGCATGGTAGATTTCCCGCTGCCTGGGCGGCCCTTTAAAAAGAAACGCTTTGGAATATCATTGGTTAAATTCGGGACATAATCGACCGCTCCAGTTGGTGTGGCTGCTCCTAAGAAGCGATGCCGGACATCTGAGGTTTTATTAAGGACCATCTCACCAAAAAAGAGTGTCATGAGCTTTTCAGTTAATCGATTCAGCTTTGTAAAGTCAAGATTATTAATATAGATTTCTTCCCATTCATCATGAACGGAAAGGGCCTCGGCAAATAGCTTGTATGCCTGTTCATAGGCCATTTCGATGTCCTCTGTTAACTGAACGATGTCACCCTTTTTATCACTCAGCTGACTCGAATTCCATGCGGTCCCAAGGTTCACGTATTCTTCAACAGCACCCGGTGCCTTAGGTTCAATTACATGCGGGGGTGTACCATCAACAATGCCCGCCTTAAGTGTTGGAAAAATGATTCCATCAATAGACTGGGCATCTGAGGCACAATGTAAGTACTCCACATCAACCCCTCTTTCTTCCCAAATCAAGCCTAGTTTCTTCATGAGCGTTGATTTACCTGTTCCTGGGCCACCTTTAAGAATAAATAGTTTCTCTAGATTTTCTAAATTTGTTTCATATAAACTATAAAAGCCCCGGGCTGTATTCCCGCCTGCAAAGTAATGTCTAGTTTTCCCCTTCAAGTGCGAACACTCCTTTATGATAACGTGTTTCGCTACAGACTATGCAGAGCGCCCATAATAGGTGAAAGCCCATTACTTTGCCTTTGTCAGCTCAATGGTTTTAGCATCAATTAGTTGTAATAACGCCTGAGGTGGTAACTCAATCTGGCACCCGATTTTCCCGCCGCTGACGATCATTGTTTCCAGCTGTTCTGCCGTATGATCGATGAATGTTGGATAGAGTTTTTTCATTCCAATTGGTGAACAGCCTCCGCGAATATAGCCTGTCCATTTTTGCAAATCCTTGACAGGCAGCATCTCAATCTTTTTCTCTCCAGCTGCTTTGGCTGCTTTTTTGACATCTAATTCATCTCCTACGGGGATAACAAAAACATATATATGTCCTGGAGCCCCCGCTGCAACTAACGTCTTAAATACTTGGTCTGCTGGTTTTCCAATCTTTTCGGCAACCGCTGTTCCATGAATTTTTCCATCTTCGTTATTATAGGATAGGGATTGATAATGAATTTTCTGTTTATCAAGGACTCGCATAGCATTCGTTTTACTCATTCTACGCCTCCATTTACATTTATTGAAAAAGAGCCTCGCAGATGCAAGACCCTGTTGATTATCGATGAAACAAATGACCAGATTTTGCTGCAATTTCAGCTTCTTTTTCTGGATCATAAACAATGATAAAGCAGGTGGAAGGGCCTGCAGATGCCTTTAAATCGAGTTTTTCAAGGCTCTTTGGAATCGTCCCGCTTGGATCAAAGTGCAGCCACTCATTGGCAATTCCCTTTGAGCCTACAGGAAGAATAGTCATGTTTTCTTGCTCACAGCACCATTTAAAGAGAGAGAGCGGTGCAATTAGCTCCGGATGATTGATCACACCCTCACCCATAAGCGGGGTACCGATCACGCCCATTTTCCCTCTTACCACTTTTTCTTCTTCTTTCTTTTGTCCAATAACAAGAATACCGAGGGCAGATTGAACCATTTCCATGTTGCTTTCTGTACTTCCCGTAATGGGAATCGTAAGGCCCAGCTCCGCTTGACCTCGATGGATTCCTGCCTCTAATTCGTTCCAAGCCTGTTCTCCGCAGAAATTTCCCAACACTACGGCCATCGGATCAGCACCTGCAGCCATACACTCCATAACTGCAACTCGAAACGAATAATAAGCTACTACATCATAGGGAACCGTAACAACATCCTCTTTTTTCATGCCGATTCCGCCGCTATTGTCACTGGCAAAGATCAAGGAACCACCAGCCTGGACTGGCAGGTTAAGAACATCTCTCATGAATCATGACCCGCTTTGAAGATCATCCTTTTTAAAATAGGGACGAGCTTTGGCATGAGTATGACTGCAATTACTAAGTTAATAACAGTTGCAGTAATTAACGAAGGCAACAAGGCAATATAAAAGGATGTACTAATGATAAACATGAAGGGCAGTGGTGCAATTAGCGCATTTCCGACCAAAAACAGTGTGACCGCGCCTAATTTTTGACTGCTATTATATAGTGTACAAAACATCCAAACTAGGATGAACATTTCCACAACGATGATAAAATGCAGCGGCCCAAGCGGCATCCCGCTGATAATAGCAGAAATCAAGGTCCCAAGACCCGCCACGATTCCCCCATTAATCGGCCCTAATAGTACACCTGCTATAAGGGCAGGGAAACTATCAAGGGCTAAACTGCCGACGATAGAAGGAATTTTAATTGCCGCACCTACAGCGGATAGGGCAATAAACATCGCCAAGGTACTTATTTTTCGAACGTCCAACCTTATTCACGTTCCTTTCTTTTTCCGCCTCGGAATACATTCGCACTACGGGCATATTCCACATCCTTAACACCCAAACGGAAGTTCACGACACGTGCAAGGGCAAATAAGTAATCGGATAATCTATTTAAATATTGGAGAGACAATGGAGATACTGGTACACCTGTTTTAGTCAGTGAAACGACAAGACGTTCCGCACGGCGTGTCACCGTCCGAGCAATATGAAGCGTAGCTGCCGGGACAGATCCTCCAGGCAGAATGAATTTTTCTAATTCTGGTGCTTCTTCAATAAATATATCGATTCTTTCTTCTAAGTACGTAATGGCGTCTTCACTTAATTTTTCAGGTGCTTTTTCTGAAATGGTCGCTAAGTCGCCGCCGCAGTCAAATAACTCATGCTGTATTTTTTCTAAATCAGCGATTACATCTGAAAATAGATCGGGATTAAGCTCAGTAACGGCTTTACCAATATAGCTGTTTACCTCATCAACCGTACCATAACTCTCAACACGGATATCATCTTTATCCACTCTTCCGCCAATTACACTAGTCTTTCCTTTATCCCCAGTACGCGTATAAATTTTCATCATTATTCCTCCTTTATTTTAGTTGTTGATTAATACCATACCAGATAAGTTCAACACGGTCAGCCCTTTCGGCAAGATCCTGATACACCCAGCCGCAGGCATCCCGCCAAGTACGGTCACTCGCCTCAATCGGTACAATTCCCTTCGAGAGATCATTACCGATTATAATTAAGTGTCGATCTTCATTTTCCTTCTCCCAGTTCAAGAACCCCTCGATTCGAAGGTTCCAAGAAGCACGGATATCCGCTGCATTAAATTGTTGACTATCTTGTTTAATCCAACGTTCAATCCCTTCTAGTATGATCCTTTTACTATGGTGGTCCATATTTTCTGGTAAGTCGTGGTCTTGGTATGCAGATAACCAGATTGTCTCATCTGTAACTTGATATTGCTCTCTTACCCATTTTGCTTTGCCGTTGTAGCTACCACCTGTAACGAAGTGCACCGTTCACCCCTCCTTACTGATTGATTCGAATCCCAAGTGAATTGGTAGCCTTGAGAATGAGGAACATTCCATTCCCAGAACTCCTTTTTCTCTACAGCCAGTTTACTAAGTAAATAGCGGATCACACCACCATGGGTCATCACAGCGGCTCGACGTATACCACGTTCGCTTATATCTTCTACTATATGATTCCAGCCTCGTTGTACTCTTGTAGAAAAAGCAGAAAAACTTTCCCCATTTGGAGGACTCGCCTCAAATGGATGGGCAAGAAAATCCTGATAGCTAGGTTCATCGACTAATTCCTGATACGTTTTTCCTTCCCAGTCGCCAAAATTCATTTCCCGAAGGTCTACCATGCGAATCGGAGTACTCTCAGGGAAAAGAAGGGCTGCTGTTTTCTCGCAGCGAGGCAGATCACTGCAATAAACTACGTCATAATCAGGTTCGACCCACTTTTCCTGCTCTTCTTGCAGCAATGGCGAGTCCGTCCACCCAAGATACTCCCTCCGATTATTGGCTTCTGTCATCCCATGACGAAATAGTGTAATATCCAGACCGTGAACCATAGAGATAGTTCAACTCCTTCCACAGAAGCTCCAAGCACATCCCCCGTAATCCCGCCAAACCACTGAATCGTTTTTTTACGGATAAAAAGAAAGCTCAAGTAAGCAGCCGTTGCCATCCATACAAATTGCCACAGCAGCGCCGGGCTAATCAGGTAAGCCGCCATTAAGCCTGCTGCCGCATACACCCAGTAAACACGCGTACTATTTTTACGGGATGCTTTTTGAAAATAGGCGCCGAGCCCCTCCTGCTTTGCAAGTGGAAATCGGCATAAAACGACACCCATCACAATTTTACTGATAAACGGAATAACGAGTATCAAACCATACGTATAAGGCATGCTTTTTTCAACAATCTCATAAATAAATAGATACCGAGCAGCTAATAATACAATCACTGATAAAACACCAAAGGCTCCTGTTTGAGGGTCTTTCATGATTTCTAAGCGTTTTTGTTTATCGCGATAGGAAAAGAATGCGTCACTCGCATCAATCCAGCCGTCAAGATGAAGCCCGCCGGTTAAACCAATAGTCAGCAGCCAAATCATAAATGCAATCGCACCGGTTGAGAAGGGCGTCCATTCGATAAGCAGATAAAGTGTCCCGCTCATTAAAGTGCCAAACAGCAATCCAACTAGCGGAAAGGTCTGAATCGAACGGTGCAGGTACTTATTGTCCATTGGGAATTCACGTTTAATCGGTATAGCGGTGAAAAATTGCAGATTAATGATGAAACCAATAAGTGCGCTCACGATTGCAGTCCCTTCATCATGACAGGCATACCTGATTCCACTAGGTACGCTTTTTCAGCTCGCTGAACGATTTCTTGATGCAGTAAACCTAACGTTCTTTGATACAGCTGGACGGAGGAAAAATGACTATACTCGTGAAGCACTTCATTGCTGACAATTACTAAGGTACTCACATTTTGCTGAATCGTTTCAAGACCGGCAAGGATTTTGTCGTAGACTTGGCTGGCTTGAATTTGACTCCATTCCGTATTTGCTGAAAACAGTTCATTATCAAGCAATGTCGTTAAACAATCTAACAATACAACAGGTTGATGATCAAATGTTTTCACCGATTCCTCAATATCGGTTGGAAACTCTCTAGTCTGCCAAGATACATTGCTTTGCTCTCGCTGTTCTTGATGCTTATTTATACGCAGGACCATTTCTTCATCACGCGCTCTTCCACAGGCAATATAAACTATACCTCTGTTCAGATCTTGGCTGCATTGTGTTGTCAATTTCTCTGCAAATGTACTTTTCCCGCTTCTTACCCCTCCGGTTACAAAGTAGATCGGTGCTTTTTCCATTGTGTGAATTCCTCCATCAATACGGCATGTTCCCGTTCACCTTTAACCGCAAATCGAAGCCATTTACCATCCAGTCCGGGAAAATTAAACGTATGGCGCGGCACGATTCCTCTTTCTAACAGATAGGTTAACAAGTGCCTTGCATCTAATTCTGGGTCTCTAAGTAAATAGAAATTCACGGAGCTTTGAGAGACTACTAGGCCGGTCGTCTTATAAAAGAATTGAAGCTGTCTCTTCTGCTTTTCAATATATTTAACCGTTTCTTGCTGATGAACGACCTCTCTTAAGCAGATCGAACCCGCTTTCTGCGCCAAGCTGCTGACACTCCAATGTGGTTTAAAAGACTTTAAGACATCAATAATACCTGGATGCGCGAGTACATAACCAAGGCGGACTCCCGGCATCGCAAACATTTTGGTCATCGAGCGAAGGATAATCAGATTTACGAAATAACTGAGATACGTTCGGTATGTAAAAGGGTCGATGACAAAATCATAAAATGCTTCATCAAGAATCACTAGACAGTTTTCCTTCTGACAAGCAGTTAGAAGCTGTAAGACATCTTCCTTGGCATAAGACATACCTGTAGGATTATTGGGCGTACATAAATAAAGCGCATCCTGCTCTTTAATCAATGGGAGCAAGCCTTCGACATCCAGCTTCCACTCCGGCTCTTTAAGGATGTAATTTGTAATGGTACATTGATTTGCCAAACAAGCGGCAGCATATTCAGAAAATGCAGGTTGAATAATCAAAACGTTTTTACCTGCCAGCATTCTAGCCGTTAATGAAATTAATTCCGCCCCTCCATTCCCAAAGAGAATGGATTTCTCTGAAACTTGTTCCATACTTGCAGCCAGCTCCGTTAGTTCTCTATTTTCATGATCTGGATACTCTAAGATTGACTCGAAAAAAGATGGCCACTGTTCCTTTAAGCCAGCTGGTGGTCCAAGCGGATTAATATTGGCACTGAAATCGTAAAAGCTGTCTGGCATCGTAACTCTTAGTGATTGATACAAATATTGTGGATTAGATCCATGAAGCGGCAGTTGCAAGCAGCATCCCTCCTATCCAGAGCATCAGCATAAATAGCCATGAGGTTTTATGCATGATTTGGGTTGTTAGTTTAATATGATTTGCTTGAAGTGGAACGACTGATTCTCCCATCTTCGCCCGATTAGATATGACTCCTTTATAATAATTGACTCCCCCCAGCTGCACACCGAGCAATGCAGCAACGGCAGCTTCTCCCCAGCCGCTGTTCGGACTCGGGTGTACTTTGGCGTCACGCACTACAATCGCTGCACGCTTCCTAAAAGAATGCGGCCCCATATTTTGATTAAGCAGCATCAGCATCCCTGTTAAACGGGCCGGTATCCAATTGACGACATCATCCATTTTGGCTGAGGCCCATCCGAAATCAAGATATTGCTTATTTCGATACCCAACCATAGAATCACATGTGTTAATGGCCCGATACATCATCGCCAAGGGCGCTCCTCCAATGAACGCCCAGAATAGCGGGGCTGTAATGCCATCACTGGTATTTTCAGCAATGGTCTCGACTGTCGCGCGGACAATTTCTCCTTCATGAAGCTGATCGGTATCTCGGCCAACAATATACGAAAGCTTACTTCTTGCTTCAGTAAGATCTGCTAAAGCCAAGGGTCTATAAACATCCATGCCGGCAATATGTAAGCTCTTTTGGGCAAGTGTAGTCGAAATAAGTACTGCTTCAACCAGAATACCCGCCGCCACGTGCTGTTGATAGGCAAGATAAACTATGACACTCGTCAGCGCAAAAACAATGAGTAATAAACTAGTCATCATTAGAAGCCCTTTTCTTTTCTTTGCATGACCATGATTAAGTAATCGATCCAGTCTTGCAATGTAAGCACCCATCCATTTAACTGGATGCGGCCAAGACGGCGGGTCCCCTATTAAACGATCTAACAAGAATGCAAGACTGAGTGCAAGTAAATGAGGAAGCATCATTCAGCCTCCCTCTTATATTGATTTTTCTGTAACGCCTTCATTGTACATTCATAGACACCTTTACCGATTAACTTCCCGAGCGGCGTTGCTGTCCCGCCGTATTGCAAAAGAGTGCCTCTTTGGGTTGCTGCAACCAGTACACTGTCTGTTGATGTTCCCGTCGCGCTAGAGTCGGTGATGAAATCCATTACATTAAGCTGCATCAAAGCCTTCACTTTTGCCTCAGTCGCCGTAACGATACTGTGAATGAACGCTTCTTCCGCAAGCTTTGCGTTTATAAAGATCCAGGTATTGATCGTTCCAGGTGAGCTGTCTTCTGTATGTTCACTTGCTCTTGATGCATCAACGGCATTACCAACACCCGCTGTTACAATAATGAAGATTGAAAAGTCTCGCTCCTGATAGAACTGATAGACTGCATATTGAAGGTCAACAGCCGTCATCATCCCTACCGTTTCCGCAGAATCAAATCCTCGCTCCTGTAAAAATAGTTTCATTTCTTCTAGATGATCCTCACAATTATAATCGTGGTTAACATGACGATTGACAAACGTATCATACCAGCCGGTACCAGCTCCTGTTACTCCGGATGACATCGTACGCAGCGGGATCGGTGAATGAAGCGAAATATACTCTTCAGCTTGCGTTATATACTGCTGATCTATTTTTATTTCCTGATCATCACCTGCCTGCTTATCAGGAACGATAAACATTTGAGGCTTCGGCAGCACAGGGTGTGGGTGCTTTTCAATTTCGGTCTTATATACATGCTGAATCCGCTCCTGTTGGAGCACATTATTTGGTGTATCAATGATTTGAATTTTTCCTTTTTCTAAGAGTAGGAGATTATCACAATACAGAGCAGCTAAATTTAAATCGTGAAAAATGGAGATAACGGTTAAGCCCTTCTCCACAGACCATTTCTTCATCATATCGAGCAAATCTTTTTGATAGGAAAGATCTAAGTGATTGGTCGGTTCATCAAGCAAAAGAATTTCGGGTTGCTGTGCCAACGCTTGTGACAGCATTACCCGTTGTATTTCACCACCTGACAGCTCATTCATACTTTTATCCTGAAAGGCTAGGACACCAGTCTGCTCCATCACCTCTTGCACGATCCGTTCATCCTCCTGTGTCCAGGTATTCAGCCAGCCAGATTGATGAGCATAACGGCCAAGCGAAACCGTTTCTTTTACAGTGTAGGAAAAGGTTTGGGATGAATGCTGCGGCAGTACTGCCACCGTTCTTGCCAGCTGCTTTGCAGAATAGTTCTGAATGGGTAAATCCTTGATATAGATGCTGCCAGTATCTGAACGCATAATCCCGCTTATCATATGTAATAAGGTCGTTTTCCCGCTGCCATTCGGTCCTAGAATTCCGAATAATTCCCCCTTTTGAACATCAAAGGATAGGGAGTGGATGACTGGTTCTGCAGCGTAGCCTCCGGTCAGCTCTTTTACCTTAAGCATGTTATCTCCTTCTTCCTGTTCTGTTTTTCATTAATATCGCCGCAAAAACAGGAGCACCAATCAAGGCAGTAATGACGCCAATTGGTAATTCAGTCGGCGCGATGATGGTCCTTGATACAAGGTCAGCGAAAATTAAAAATCCACCTCCGGAGAGTAGAGAAAGCGGCAGTAAATGTTTATGATCTGGACCGCATAACTGCCGGATAAAATGCGGCACGACCAGACCGACAAAACCAATCGTTCCTGAGACCGCTACGGCTGCCCCGGTCAGCAATGCACCGGCAGTCAAAATCGTCAGCTTGCGGCGTTTCACATTTACCCCCAGATGCTGGGCCCTGTCTTCCCCAAAGGATAGAGCATTCAATTCCTTTGCATTCAGCATCAAGACTAGTACACCCACAAAGAAGAAAGGCAGGATAATCGTGATATAACTCCAGCCTCGCATCGAGACACTGCCCAGCAGCCACCCGATAATCTGCCGCAGTTCATTACCTGTTAACGCAATCATCAATGAAATAAATGCCCCCAAAAATGAGCTGAATATAATACCGGTTAAGATAATCGATTCAACCTTCATTGATCGATCAATTTTTCGGGCAAAAAACAGAACGGCAAAAATGGTCGCAAACGAAAATGACACACTAAATACTGGAAGTGTGAACGAACCGATGATCGGCATGGAGAAGGAGAAAAACAACACGATCACCGCGCCTAACGATGCACCTGATGAAACACCGAGTGTATATGGATCGGCTAACGGGTTTCGTAAAAGACCCTGAAAAGCAGCTCCTGAAATAGCTAATGAAGCCCCGACAAGTCCAGCTAAAATAACCCTTGGCAAACGAATATTCATAACAATATTGGTATACATTTCATTCGTCTGTTCGATAGGGAGGTGCAGAATTTCTTTAGCAAGTATATTCAACAAATCCATAATTGGCACAGAAACCGCACCGATTGAAACTCCTGCCAGGAACGAAGATGTCAAAAAAGCGACTGCGAGTAAGTAGATTAACTTTTTATTTAAATACGTCTGGATAGACCGCTTTGGCAAGTTCCTCTACTCCCTCTGCCAGCCTTGGACCTGAACGAGTAACAAGATCTTCATTCACGTCAACAACCTGTTTTTCTTTAATAGCAGTGACTGCTTCCCAACCATTACGATTTAAAATATCACTTGTAACATCCTCTACATAACGGCCATACGTCGTAACAATGACATCTGGATTCTCTTCAATCATCGATTCCTCTTCCATCTTAGCCCAACCCTCTTGATCTGCTGCGGCATTTTTCGCGTTGATCAACTGCAGCATTTCATCCAAGAAGGTGTTTTTTCCTGTCACATATATTTCTGGAGATCCGGAAACTTCCACTAAAACTTTTTTTTGTTCATGCTGTTTAATCTCTGCAGCTTTTTCTTCAATAGTACGTAACTTTGTCTTCATTTCATCAATAAGAACGTTTGCGTTATGATTGGCTCCTGTTGCCTTACCAAGCATTTCAATAGACGAATAGACATCCTTGAAGTTCGCTGCATCATTGATGACTACCACTGAAATACCTGAATCCCTCAATTGTTGGAGACCTTCTTTCGCACTATCCGCTGTAGACTCATGCGCTAACACTAGATCAGGACTCAGTGAAATAATTTTTTCAACATTAAATTCAAGGTCGCCTATTTTCTCTATATCAGCGGTTTCCTTTGGATAATTATCGTAATCTGAAACTCCGACAATTTTTTCACCTAAATCCATGGCAAAGGCAATCTCGGTATTACTTGGAATGAGCGAAACGATTTTTTGGGGTTCTTCTTCAATAGTAACCTGCTCACCCGTTGCATCCTTCAATGTCACGGGAAATACCGCTGATTTACCTTTATCTATCTCTGAAGCTGACTGTTGCTGCTTCTCCTCTACTTCACTGCCGCATCCTGTCAAGATCCCGATGACTAATAGACCTGTAAATAGCTTCATGCCGAATTTCTTCATTTTTAAAATCCTCCCAGTCTTTGCTGCACAAATAAAAAATCCCCAATATGAATTGGAGATTGTTGTATGGCCGATTATGACAAATAAAAAAAGCCACACACCAACCTATCCTCGCAGGTTTAAAAAGTGCACGAAAACAGGCAGGTCTCCTGGCTCATGGGTATTGCACACGACGCCTTCCCATAGTAACTACAGTGGCAATGCCGTTTACACCCATTTACAGTGGCGGGACCGCGTTGGAATGACACCAACTTCCCTTTTAAGTCTTTATAAAAAAAAGACACCTATTTCTTAACTTATATGATTTTTTTATGTATGTCGATTATACACTATAACCTGTATTTCGAACGGACTTCTCTTACTAAATAGTAAATTTCTTGTTAAAAACTGTATTAACAGACTTAAATACTCATCCTATCTCATTTTACCTTATCCATGTTCTGAATAGATAAATAAAACGCTTGCATTCTAAAATAGCTTGTTTATAATACTTGTATACAAGTGTACTTGAATGAATAACAAAGAAGGTGACACCATGGCTGACTCTATCAACTTTCTATATCCTGAAAAATGGCTGTTAAAGGCATCAGTGGGTGATCGGATAACATGTGAACTTAGAATGCGTATTATCGCTGGACTAATTGAAAGCGGTGCCATACTATCAGAAAATAAATTGGCAGCAGATTTTTCTGCAAGTCGTTCCCCTGTCCGGGAAGCACTAAAGAAACTAGCATCCGAAAACATCATTCGCCTAGAAAGAATGGGTGCTGTTGTTATTGGTCTAACAGAAAAAGATATTAATGAAATTTACGATGTGCGTCTCCTTATTGAATCGTTTGTATTTGAACGCCTTGTGAGGATAGACACCGAAGAATTAACCAAAGAACTTAGCAAAATTCTTGAAATGATGCAGGTTGCCATTAAATATCGTGATGCGGACGAGTTTTCATATCAGGATCTTTTATTCCATGAAACCATTATCCGTTCAGTCAACCACTCCCATATCTTAATGATTTGGAACAATTTAAAACCCGTCATGGAAAGCTTTATTCTCTTGTCAATGCGTGGTCGTTTCCAGGAAACATACAATGACTTCACACGAATAATGGAGAACCACGCCCTTTATATTGAAGCTATTAAAGCAAAAGATCGCTCACTCATGATTCAGTCTTTACATAAGAACTTTGATGATGTTCAAGGAAAAGTAGACGATTTATGGATGTCACAGCAAATGCTAGCTAAAGGAGTTGGTCTCAATAATGACTAATTATATGGTAGGTATTGATATCGGTACAACGAGTACGAAAGCTGTTTTATTTAGTGAAAAAGGTGAAGTTATCCAGCAAGAAAATATAGGATACCCACTTCACACACCTGATAGTTCCACAGCTGAACAAAACCCAGAGGAAATTTTCCAAGCTGTATTGCAAGCCCTTTCAAGGATTATGAAGCTTCATTCTGATAAGACACTAGCCTTTATTTCATTCAGTAGTGCTATGCATAGCGTCATTGCAATGGATGAACAGGATAAACCACTGACACCCTGCATTACTTGGGCAGATAACCGAAGTGAAGGATGGTCTCGCAAAATCAAAGATGAGTTGAATGGGCATGAAATTTATAAACGGACTGGAACACCTATTCATCCGATGTCACCATTGTCCAAAATTGCTTGGTTGGTAAATGAATTCCCTAATATCGCTTCCAAAGCAAAAAAATATATTGGCATTAAGGAATATATTTTTAAAAAGTTTTTTGATCAATATGTAGTCGATCATTCTCTGGCTTCAGCTACAGGTATGATGAATCTTAAAACACTAGATTGGGATGAAGAAGCGTTACAAATCGCAGGAATCAATCGATCCCAATTATCTGATCTTGTACCAACGACGAAACTTTTCAGCGGCTGTGATCCATCTCTAGCCAAGGAAATGGGAATAGATTCGCAAACACCTTTTGTAATCGGGGCAAGTGATGGTGTTCTTTCTAACTTAGGCGTCAATGCAATCAGAAAAGGTGAAATCGCAGTCACCATTGGAACAAGCGGCGCTATTCGCACCATTATTAATGAACCACAAACAGATGAAAAAGGAAGGATTTTTTGCTACGCCCTAACAGAAAAACATTGGGTTATTGGCGGTCCCGTAAATAATGGAGGAATGGTCCTGCGCTGGATTAGAGATGAATTTGCTTCTTCAGAAATCGAAACAGCAAAAAGACTAGGAATCGATCCGTATGAAGTCTTAACAAGAATTGCTGAACGAGTAAGACCTGGCGCTGATGGATTATTATTTCATCCATACCTGGCAGGTGAACGTGCTCCTTTATGGAACCCGGATGTACGCGGATCATTTTTTGGTCTAACGATGTCGCATAAGAAAGAACATATGATTCGAGCAGCCTTAGAGGGCGTTATCTACAATTTATATACCGTATTTTTAGCATTAACTGAGTGCATGGATGGCCCAGTAACACGGATTCAAGCAACGGGTGGATTTGCTAGATCGAGTGTTTGGCGGCAAATGATGTCCGATATATTCGAATCTGAAGTAGTCGTTCCTGAGAGCTATGAAAGCTCATGTCTTGGGGCATGTATTTTGGGTCTGTATGCAACCGGCAAAATTGAATCATTTGACGTTGTGTCTGAGATGATCGGCAATACGTTTAAACATCTGCCAAGAGCAGAGGCGGTTAACGAATACAGACAATTACTCCCCATTTTCATTGACCTATCTAGGATATTAGAAAAAGATTATTCAAGAATAGCCGATTATCAGCGAAATCTACTAAACAACTAATTCATCATAGGAGGATACATCATGCCACTAGTCATCGTAGCAGTTGGAATTTTAGCTCTATTGATCTTAATTATGGGCTTAAAATTAAATACCTTTGTTTCATTGCTAATAGTATCATTTGGCGTTGCCCTAGCACTCGGTATGCCCTTAGACGAAATTGTAACAACGATAGAAGCAGGTTTAGGAGGAACACTGGGCCATTTAGCATTAATCTTCGGACTAGGCGCCATGCTTGGCAAGTTAATTGCAGATTCAGGCGGGGCTCAGCGAATTGCATTAACCCTTGTTAACAAATTCGGTGAAAAAAATATTCAATGGGCCGTTGTAGCGGCTTCCTTCATTATCGGTATTGCCTTATTTTTTGAAGTAGGATTAGTTTTATTAGTTCCCATCATCTTTGCCATTGCTAAAGAATTAAAAGTCTCCATTTTATATCTTGGTATTCCAATGGTAGCTGCTTTATCCGTAACACACGGATTCCTGCCGCCCCATCCAGGTCCAACGGTCATTGCTGGGGAGTACGGCGCAGACATTGGCGAAGTATTACTCTACGGTATTATTATCTCGATTCCAACGGTTATTATCGCTGGACCTTTATTTACTAAGCTATCTAAAAAACTAGTACCTCAGTCATTCACGAAAACTGGAAGTATCGCTTCATTAGGCGAACAGAAAGTATTTAAACTAGAAGATACACCTGGTTTTGGCATTAGCGTATTTACCGCTATGCTGCCGGTTATTTTAATGTCAATCGCTACTATCATTACCTTGCTTCAAAACACGATAGGGTTTAAAGATAACTCGATACTAGCCTTCATCCGTTTTATCGGCGGTGCATCACCTGCCATGTTAATTTCACTTTTAGTCGCTGTCTACACGATGGGAATCGCCAGAAAGATTCCGATCAAAACGGTCATGGATTCATGTACAACGGCTATTACGCATATTGGCATGATGCTCTTAATTATTGGGGGCGGAGGAGCGTTCAAGCAAGTACTCATTGACGGCGGCGTCGGTGATTATGTAGCAGAACTATTTGAGGGAACAAACCTATCTCCTATATTACTAGCTTGGATTATTGCAGCTATTTTACGGATTTCATTAGGATCTGCTACTGTTGCAGCCTTAACAACAGCTGGCTTAGTGATCCCAATGCTTGGTCAATCTGATGTGAACCTCGCTTTAGTCGTTCTTGCCACTGGAGCAGGCAGTTTAGTAGCTTCGCATGTTAATGATGCAGGATTCTGGATGTTTAAAGAGTATTTTGGTTTAAGTATGAAAGAAACCTTTGCTACGTGGACACTATTAGAAACAATCATTTCTGTAGCTGGACTAGCATTTGTTTTACTGCTTAGTTTATTCGTATAACCCTTCCCCCCTTCCACCTGAGGGGGGTCTTTTTTAATTTAGTTTAAACGGGTAAAACAGCTTCTCTAATTCCGATACAGTGTCCACAATATGATTTGGCTGTGCTTCCTTTATTTCCGCAGGTGAACCAAACCCATAGGTAACGCCAATCGAATCTATTCCATTTTGACGGGCTCCATGGATATCCTGTTTTCGATCTCCTATCATAACAAAATCTTCTGGCTTGTACTCCCCGTATTGTTCAAGAATAAAACGGATGATTTCTGTTTTTGTTGTCCTCGTCCCATCAAGATTACTTCCAGCCACCAGTTCAAAATACGGATCAATCTGAAAATACGATACTATCTTCTCCGCAAACTCAGTTGGTTTTGACGTTGCAACCACTAAACGTTTGGTTGGTTTCAAGGTTTCCAAGAGCTCTTGAATCCCTGGATAAAGAACATTTTCAAACATCCCAGTTTTTTTAAAATATTCTCGATAAAAATGGATCATTGATATCGTCTCTGTTTCATCTAAGCCAAATACTTCAGCAAATGTCTCCTGAAGAGGAGGACCAATATGAGCTTCCACTTCAGCTGCTTGAACATCCCGCAGATTCATCTTTTTAGCTGCGTACTGTACAGAATGGACAATGCCAAGTCGCGGATCGGAAATCGTTCCATCTAAGTCAACCAGCACAAACTTGTACGAATCTCTCATCATTTCTCCCCTATCTCTTAAAATTGGTGCAGGAATTCAACTAGATCTTCCATTTGGTGGCTTCGAAATACTTCCTTTGTATAATCAAACACCACATAAGTCGGCGTCTTTTCTATTTTCAGCTCAGGAAAAGAAGAATGAGCCTCAGCTAAGTCTACTGTACGAAATTGATCAATCCTGAACATCCCGCCATCTCTTACTTCATTAAATGGATTATTGTCAGATGAATCAATCACCATAAACAGGCTGCGGGTTTTCGGACTGTCACTAAGCAGCTTCTGATAGGAAATTTCATTCTTTACATTAAACTGCAGCGTATAAACTGCCTTCTTCCCGTCCTTCCATTTCGCTTGGACAACATAAGACTTGATAAATGGCTGATTATTAATCTCTATTATGTATGGAGGCAGATAAGGATTCCACAGCATGTCCTCTTCTGTTTCCTCGATTACTTCCTTAAATGTTGCATCTAAAGTAAACCCTGGGTGTATCTCTTCTACTGCCATTAAATCAGGTGCGTCGTCAAAGCTGATTTCTACTTTGGAACGCGGATTTACATTCGTGACAGGATTATCTTCATCATTAAATCGAGAGTCTGATGTCTTATCATTTTTTGAATAGCTCTGAACCAGATAATCCGCTTCGGTTCCGTCTATAACTGCCATTAATTTAGGCGGAGTATTGATCTTCTTCATTTTTATTTGGTCAAAAATTACCAAACCAACCAGACAAATACCTGCAATCACCAAACCTTTAAGTATTTGCTTCTTTTTCATATCTATCACCATCCATAATAATACAATTATAGCATGAAAATCAATGAATATTCGGTGATTTTATTTGCGTATAATGAAGAACACCACCATAACACCCGTTTCCAAACACGAATATCTTGATAAATTTGCAGAATAGAAATATAATATATCAATCGTACATTTTTATTCTGTCTCAGTAGCTCAGCAGGATAGAGCGACAGCCTCCTAAGCTGTAGGTCGTAGGTTCGATTCCTATCTGGGACATCATCAAAAACCTTGTTGTAGTTCGGTTTATACCGTATTGCAGCAAGGTTTTTCACTGCAAAAAAACATCCGTGATCAAGTGCTCACGGATGTTTTTCATATTCTAAAGAACAGATTCATTAGCTTACCCCATAGCTGCTTCCCGTCGAGGTTTAGTTGCTCTAAACCATTGCAAACATAGAATGAATATTAATATTAGGTCAATGATATCTCCGCCATAGTACATCATCATACTTCCCTGTTTTGCCTGTTCAAAAGGTATTCCCGCAGGTGGCTGCGTATAGAGGTACTTTGATAAAATACCATGGCCGGCTAAGGCAATAATTAAGACGATTGTGCGAAATAAAAAAGAAATCCGGTGAAGGATTGGATCAATATAAATCATAGACACGGTGAATAAGTAACCGGCAATAAATACATGAACATGCACAAGATAATTCAACATGTTACTTTCGTGCATAAGGGCGTATAGATTGGTCGTGTACAATAACCAAAGACCCCCAACATTTAAAAATGACGCCACAAGTGGGTGGGTAAACATCCGAGACGGCCAACTCCTAAGAACACCTGTAAGACGTCTTGCTGAAGTGACGCTTAGTGTTCGCAGCATTAACGTCATTGGGGCAGCTAGAACCATCAGTAACGGAGCCAGCATCCCTAAGAGTAAATGACCGAGCATATGTGCATTGAAATCTATGTGGGCACGGTTTGCTATGGGTCCGGCTACTGCTAGTATTGCCGACAAAACTCCAAAAACCCAGTACACAGTACGAGCTACAGGCCATTTCTTATGATGACGATTGGAGATGAAAACAGCACAAAGATAGAGAATTAACACGAGGATAAAAGGCAGTGCTAAAAGAATTTGCGAGCCTGCCTCTCCTGCAAGGTTTATATGAACTTCGTTGTGATTACTGTGATTCATGGGCAACAGGCTTTCCATCTTGTTTTCTGCCGCGTGTACGAATAATGAGGGTGATACCGATTATAATCATGACAATAGCAATGAAATTCCAGATTATATCATACACATAAACATTTTCTACATAGCGAATCTGATGTAAGCCCATTAATTTATGCTGGATGGTCCCATCGTATAACTGGAAAGCCCCGCCTCCAAGAAACACACCCGCTAACCATCTTTTGAACCTATACGCTTGTTTACGGTGCAAGTCGGCTAATAAAAACGAAGATGCGATGGTCGCAAACCAGCTAAAAGCATGAAACAACCCATCCGAAACCAGTCCTATGTCTGTCGTTGATTTGTCGTAGAAATGATGCCAATGTAACAGCTGATGAAAGACAGCTTCATCAATAAAACCAACTAAACCGAGCCCAAATAAAATCCCAGTCCATATATTTCTACTGGAGTAAGCGGATCTATTATTCGTAGTACTCATATGCTCCTCCTTTTCTACCTGCTTTATCTACTCTGTCATTCTATATTTACCCTACTTTCCCCAAAAATTATCAGCTGTATTCAGAAAAAACAGATATTTAAAGACTTGTAACCTTTTGTTTGAACTACAATATTTATTTTTAGAAAAATATCCATTTTATGTTTTAAATATAACGACTGGGGTATAGTATGAATGTAAGACATTCTCACCAAAGGGAGATGATGTACGATGAGTATGTTCAACAGCCATTGGAACAAAGAGAATGACGCAGCGGTGTTTAGTCCAGGTGATCAGGGCTAGACGTTAAGACAAGCCTGCACGAATGATTCAAGGTACTATTTTTCATGCAAGTGATTAAAAGCAGGAGGCATTTTTCAACCAAAGGAGATGATGTGCGATGAGTACAATCAGAAGCCAATGGAACAAAGAAAATGATGCAGCGGTATTTAGTCCAGGTGATAAAGGGTAGGAATCAAGATAGGCTTGCACGAATGATTGACCGAATACGTATGTATAAGTGATTAAAAGGCATGAGGCATTTCTCACCAAAGGAGATGATGTGCGATGAGTACGATCAGAAGCCAATGGAACAAAGAGAATGACGCAGCGGTATTTAGTCCAGGTGATCAGGGATAGACTTCAACAAAAAGTGTATATCGTTTTATTCAACTTAGGAGATGGTTTTCATGATCAATCATTGGTACGACGAACAGGATTCAACAATGATGAATAATGATCAAGATTCAATCTGTGTTCCTAATCAAACGAATACGTATGAACTTTCAACTAAAGAAAAGGTGCCTGAGTTTAATTTATTCGGCACCGCTCTAAATGAATTATAAAACAAAAAGGATGAGGCCATCTTAGGCTTCATCCTTTTTGTTTTAATTATCGATATAATTCAATAATTTGATTGGCTATATATTCAGAACTAAAATGGACGCCGTCCTTTAGCCACCACATGATGATCCCAAGAATAGAGGCTGCGAGAATATCCATTGATAACGTTATTTTTCTCGTTACAGCCTCTTCCCTTTCACGTTGTACGACGATGGAGTCCTTTAAAATCATTTGGGATTTTTTTTGAAACCAGGGTGTTCAAATAGGACCGCAAAAAGTTTCCGATGCTTATAAAAATAATCTAAAAAAGTGATTAATTGTTTTTCATTATTTACATTATCGATTTGCAAAACAGGAGACATTTCCAACGACAAGTCGTCGAAAATATCGTGAACTAATTGTTTTAATAAATCTCCAATATCTATAAAGTGTAAATAAAAAGTGGCACGATTCAAATCTGCCCGTTTAGCTATTTTTTGTACGGTAAGCTTTGAGATATCTGGATTTTCAATCAATAAGTCTGCGACAGCTGCTTTAATCATTCGTTTGGAGCGAATGGCACGAGGATCCTGTTTTTTTTGTATAGTCACTTTACCTCTCCTTCATCTATAATCTCGTACTTCTTTTATATATTTTAAAAATATGTTGTTTACTTAACACTTTATAAAAAATTGGTAATAGGCAGCTTAAAAAATGAATGTTACCATCTATTTTATTGACACTGTGTAAAAAAAGCAAATGAGGAGAGGAATATAATTTGACCGAATCAATCAATAAAAAAGTACTGTTAACCGTGTTAATTTTAGGGTGTTTTTTATCCACACTTAATCAAACACTGTTGAATGTTGCGTTAAGTAACTTAATGGAGGTATTTACTGTATCTGCTACAACTGTACAGTGGATTTCTACAGGTTTTATGTTGGTTAATGGGGTCTTGATCCCTATTACTGCCTATTTAATGAAACGTTTTTCTACCCGCCAGTTATTTATAAGTTCGATGCTGTTCTTATTAATAGGCTCCATTTTGTGCGCAGTATCACCAAACTTCGCCGTCTTACTAACAGGCCGTATGATCCAAGCCATTGGGGCAGGAATTATTATGCCATTGCTTATGAGCGTGGTTATGTTTATTTTCCCACCAGAAAAAAGAGGCAGTATGATGGGGTTAATGGGACTAGCCATAATTTTTGCTCCGGCCATTGCACCGACATTGGCAGGTTTTGTGATCGAATATTATTCATGGCGTTGGTTATTTATCGGAATCATACCTTTTGTAGTAGTCGTCATTTTATTAGCCATGAAATATTTAATTAACGTGACAGGTACTGAAAAAGCGAAGTTGGATATAGTAAGCGTTATATTATCGACTGTCGGATTTGGACTTATTTTGTATGGGTTCAGTAATGCGGGCAGCCATGGTTGGGATGACAAGATTGTCCTAGCTTCCATACTTGTGGGAGTCGTGACGATCGCTATTTTCTGTCATCGACAAATCAAATCTGCTGACCCCCTTCTTAACTTGTCCGTTTTTAACTACAAGGTTTTTACGCTAACATCGATTATCAACATTTTTGTCACTATGATGATGTATGCGGATATGATTTTATTACCGATTTATTTACAGAACGGTAGAGGATTTTCTGCATTTGACGCTGGTTTATTATTGTTACCGGGTGCGATTATCAATGCCTTTATGTCTCCCGTGACAGGAAAGTTATTTGACCGCTTTGGTGCAAAGCCATTATTCATTATTGGTTTGATTTTTATCATTCCTTCAATGTGGGTGGTTACCGATTTAACAGAATCAACAACCTTTATTTTCTTAATGGTACGTACGATATTCCTTCGTATAGGGTTAAGTTTTATCACAATGCCCTTGAACACCGCTGGTTTGAATGCCTTACCAAAAACACTCGTGACGCATGGTACAGCTGTGAATAATACCGTTCGCCAAATTGCTGGTGCAATCGGAACGGCTGTAGTTGTTACGGTTTTTACAGCACAAACCACCAAGCACGCAGAAACCTTACTAGAAGAAACACCAAATGCAACGGCTGAAGCTGTCCGCTCACTTGCATCGATTTTCGGATCAAGTGATGCCTATTATTTCATGACAATCCTAGCTATTATCGCATTTGTATTAACACTATTTATTCCATCTAAAGCAAAGATGAAACAATCATCATAATGCAGAGCCGGCACATTCCTAACGATGTGCCGGCTTTTCCTTATTCAGCTGCTTAGGAGCCTGCTGGGCAATTTCTTCCTTAAAATTATGTTATATTATACGGTAAATAGTTAGTAAGGGAGTTCGAATATATGGTAAAAAGTGTAGTCATTGCTGAGAAGCCTTCAGTTGCACGTGATATAGCAAATGTATTGAAATGTACTAAAAAAGGAAATGGCTTTTTAGAAGGCGATAAATACATCGTTACTTGGGCATTAGGCCATTTAGTTACACTAGCAGACCCAGAAGCGTATGATGCTAAATTTAAATCATGGAATTTAGAAGACCTTCCCATGCTTCCCGATCAAATGAAGTTAGTTGTGATGAAACAAACGGGGAAGCAGTTCAATACGGTAAAAGCGCAATTAACCCGTAATGATGTGAATGAAATCATTGTCGCGACTGATGCGGGGCGAGAAGGAGAATTAGTTGCACGTTGGATTATTGATAAAGCAAAAGTCCATAAACCCATCAAACGTCTCTGGATATCTTCTGTAACAGATAAAGCGATAAAAGATGGATTTAATAACTTAAAACCTGGTAAAGATTATGAAAACTTATATGCTTCTGCCGTAGCCCGTTCGGAGGCTGATTGGTATATAGGTTTGAATGCTACGCGTGCCTTAACAACAAAATATAATGCACAATTAAACTGCGGCCGTGTACAAACACCAACCGTTGCAATGGTTGCAGCACGTGAAGATGAAATTAAACATTTTAAGCCTCAAACATACTATGGAATCGAAGCCAAAACACCTGGTCTTTCATTAACTTGGCAGGATGCAAATGGGAATAGTCGGAGTTTTAATAAAGAAAAGACCGACGAAATCGTGAAATCACTTGGCAGCAAAGACGCTTCTATTATAGCCATTGACCGCAAAGCAAAGAAAACATTTGCACCTGCTCTATATGACTTAACTGAATTACAACGTGATGCAAATAAAATTTTTGGCTATTCTGCTAAAGAAACTTTAAATATTATGCAAAAACTGTATGAGCAGCATAAAGTCTTAACTTATCCGCGTACAGATTCACGTTATTTAACTTCTGATATTGTAAGTACACTCCCTGAGCGTTTAAAAGCATGTGCTGTAGGTGACTATCGTTCTCTTGCCAATAAAGTATTAACTAAACCTATTAAAGCAACAAAAGCATTTGTAGATGATAGTAAAGTAAGTGATCACCATGCCATCATTCCAACTGAAGATTATGTGAATATTTCTTCCTTCACTGACAAAGAACGCAAAATTTACGACCTTGTCGTGAAACGTTTCTTAGCTGTTTTATTCCCTGCGTTTGAATATGAGCAATTAACCGTACAAACCAAGATCGGTGATCATACGTTTATTGCGAAAGGGAAAACAGTGATTCATTCTGGCTGGAAAGAAGTTTATGCCAATCATTTTGATGACGAAGATTCGAAAGACGATGTGAAAGAGCAGCTATTGCCTAAACTTGAAAAAGGCGATGTTTTAAAGACAAATTTAATCACTCAAACGTCAGGCCAAACAAAGCCGCCTGCCCGCTTTAATGAGGCGACTTTACTATCAGCTATGGAAAACCCTGCGAAATATATAAAAACAGACGATAAGCAGCTTGCAGACACATTAAGATCAACTGGCGGACTTGGTACAGTTGCCACTCGCGCCGAAATCATTGATAAATTGTTTAATTCATTCCTATTTGAAAAACGCGGTGGTAAGGAAATCTATATGACTTCTAAAGGACGTCAGCTGTTAGATTTAGTGCCGGAAAAGCTAAAATCGCCTGCAACAACAGCTGAATGGGAACAAAAGCTTGAGCAAATCGCAAAAGGGAAACTGAAAAAAGATGCTTTTATTAATGAAATGAAACATCATACAAAAGAGATTGTCAAAGAAATTAAAGCTAGCGATAAAAAGTATAAACACGATAACATTTCCACCAAGTCGTGCCCTGACTGCGGTAAACCAATGCTTGAAGTAAACAATAAAAAGGGAAAAATGCTAGTCTGTCAAGATCGTGAATGTGGTCATAGGAAGAATGTTGCCCGCGTAACCAATGCACGCTGCCCACAATGTAAAAAGAAAATGGAACTGCGTGGTGAAGGTGACGGTCAAACCTTCGCATGTAAATGCGGCTATCGCGAAAAACTTTCTGCTTTTGAAGCAAGACGTAAAAAAGAATCTGGTGGAAAAGTAGATAAACGAACAGTACAAAAATACTTAAAAGAGCAAGAAAAAGAAGCTGAACCAATTAATAATCCGTTTGCTGATCTATTAAAAGGAATGAAATTTGATTAACGTAAATTCGGCGGAGAAGTGTATATTCTCCGTCTTTTCTTGCTTGGATGTCAGCTGGATTATCTCAATTATTTCCCAAGAAATTTGTCGAGTTTAACAGGAATATCGCGATTTCCTGTTAATTTCCAATGGTAAGCCATAGCATTTTTAGTAGATTTTTAGTATGATGAAAGGTAGAGATTTTTCAAACTTATTGGAGGTTCAACAATTAATGAGCTTACTTACTATAGATAAATTAGGTCACAGCTTTGGTGACCGCATGCTTTTCAGTGATGTTTCCTTCCGTTTAATGGCCGGTGAACATGTTGGTTTGGTCGGTGCAAATGGTGTTGGAAAATCAACAATGATGAATATTATTACTGGACAGCTTATTCATGATGAAGGCCGCGTAGAATGGTCTCCGAGTACGAATTATGGTTATTTAGATCAGCATACAGTGCTTACAAAAGGGAAAACAATGCGCGATATTCTTAACGAAGCATTTCTACCCTTGTTTGAACAGGAAAAACGATTGAATGAAGTAACAGAAAAAATGGGATCCGCGACTCCTGAAGAATTGGAAGAACTTCTTGAGGAAATGGGACTCATTCAAGATAAATTAGAAGCTGGGAATTTTTATAATCTTGATAAAAAAGTCGATGAAGCAGCTCACGGCTTAGGTCTTGATGCAGTAGGACTTGATCGGGATGTTTCCTCACTAAGTGGTGGACAGCGTACGAAGGTCCTATTAGCGAAGTTACTGCTTGAGCAGCCAGAAGTATTACTTCTAGATGAACCGACGAACCATCTTGATGTGGAACATATTCGTTGGTTGAGCAACTATTTGAAAGATTACCCTCATGCCTTCCTGTTAATTTCCCATGATACAGAGTTCATGAACAGCGTTGTTGGTGTCATTTTCCACTTAGAGTTTTCAAGGTTAACCCGCTATACAGCTAACTATGAGAAATTCCTAGAGTTATCCGAACTCAATAAGAGTCAACATATCAGCGCGTATGAAAAGCAACAGGATTTCATTAAGAAACAAGAAGAGTTTATCAATAAGAATAAAGCACGGGCTTCGAGCAGTGGACGTGCCAAGAGTCGTGAGAAACAGTTATCACGTATTGATCTAATTGAAAAGCCGGAATCAGCGGCGAGACCAACCTTCGAGTTCAAGGAATCACGCAGCAGCAGCCGTTTTGTTTTTGAAAGTGAAGAACTTGAAATTGGGTATGATCATCCCCTGTTCCCGAAACTAACAACAACAATTGAGCGCGGTGAAAAAATTGCAATCGTCGGCTGTAACGGAGTCGGTAAATCTACTCTACTAAAAACCATATTGGGTGATATTAAACCACTCAGCGGTAAAAGTGTCTTTGGTGATTACCTCTTCCCATCTTACTTTGAACAAGAAGTGAAAGCAGATAAAATTACACCACTTGATGATGTGTGGAATGCCTTCCCTCATCTTGAGCAAGGTCAAGTCCGCTCGATTCTTGCACGCGTTGGGTTAAAAAACGACCATATTACTCGTCAACTTAGTCAATTAAGCGGAGGCGAGCACGCGAAGGTCCGCCTATGTAAATTAATGCTTACTGAAAGCAACTGGCTTTTATTTGATGAACCGACGAACCATCTGGACATCGTAGCCAAAGAAGAGCTTCAACGGGCAATGAAAGCCTACAAAGGAACCATCCTGCTCGTATGCCATGAACCTGACTTCTATGAAGACTGGGTAACAAAGGTATGGGACGTTGAAGAATGGTTTAATGAAGTTCACTCAGCAGAATAAAGATAGAAAGAGAGTTCCCCTATGGAACTCTCTTTTTTTGGGGAAATAATCTTAAACCATTCAGCATTTAGTGCGCTTTTTCGGCACGATCAACGTAACGTTTAACGACAATCATCACTTATTCGGCACCATTATGACCGCTTCACGAGTTCTTGGGTTTGGCTCTTGTGAAAATAGTGTATCTTTATTTTTTGTTTCGTTGGCTTCGCTTTTTTCCTTTTAGGGACTCTTTTTTGATAAAACCAGATCTTTTTGGACCAGTTAGCTTTATGAATTCACCATTATCCCGGCTCATTTAGCTCTGCCGGGCTTACATTCTGCCGTTTCTTACCTTTATTCGGCCCAAAATGAGGTTGATTCAGCCCAAACTTAAAAATATTCGGCCCTAACTCCATGTGATTCTTCCCTTGCCGCCGCTGCATTACTTGCTGCATCAAT
>NZ_AJTN02000250.1 GCF_000305495.1 Peribacillus psychrosaccharolyticus ATCC 23296
TTTCTATATCCTTATTTTAAACAAAACATCTCCTTTAAAGATATTTATTGGTCTAAATGCACTAATTATCCAAAAATAATAATACATCCTTTGTCCTATAAATACATCAACTAATTTATTCCAAATATATTTATGCATATCTATAGAAAAGAGTGGGGAAAGTTTAGGTTATCCATTGTGGGGAAGAAAAATAGTAAAGAACGTTAATAGGAGGAATTTTATATGGAAAAAACAATTTTCATTACTGGAGCAGGCAGCGGCCTTGGACGAGGCACTGCATTAGGACTAGCAAAGCGTGGACATCATGTAATTGCTACCACTGAAATCACTTCTCAAAAAACAGACCTTATGCGGGAAGCGAAGGAACTGGGTTTAAATATGGAAGTTTTCAAATTGGACATAACGCAAGAACGGGACCGTAATCTGATTGACGAATATGATTTTGATGTATTTGTGTCTAACGCCGCGATTAATGAAGGCGGGGCGCTAGGAGAAGTACCGATGGAACGATTCAGGGCAATTTTTGAAGTGAATGTTTTCGCTACACTTGAATCTGTTCAACATGCTGCGAGAAAACTAGTTAAAATAGGTAATGGTAAAATAGTATTCTTGAGTTCGATGGCTGGGATTATCACTACTCCATTCGGAGGTCCCTATGCGGCAACCAAGCATGCTATCGAGGGAATAGCTTTAACACTGAAGGATGAGTTAGAGACATTTGGGGTGCAAGTTGCTACTATAAATCCGGGTGCTTATAATACCGGCTTTAATGACAGAGCAGCAGAAGAAAAATGGAAGTGGTTTGATGAGGCAAGTAACTTTACACGTAAAGAAGATATGGAAAAACAAGATGCAGGACTTAAGAATCAACTTGATCCGGAAGACATGATTGAGAAAATGATCGAAATCATCCCTGCAGATCACCATAAGTTCCGTACAGCTTATCCAGAGAAAACAGAAAAACAAATGAAGAAAACAGAACAAGAGCGTTGGGATATGGAGGTCTAATGTTTATATAAATTTCATTTTTTCAGGGGAGGCTCTGACCAAAGAACTCATTTTGATTAAGGTTAATCAAAATGAGTTCTTTTTTTGTAAACGGATGCTGTTTAGTCTTGTGAAGTAATATTACCTATAATATTCCATATGTTGTTTATTTATAGGCTCCATGAACTATTACTTATTGCTTTTTCCATATTACTCTATTTAGAGTAAAATCTGAATGGACAGTAGACACACATATGTTACCTTTTTAGGAAAAAATACCGAGAAGACATTATGAGTTGTGTATATATTTTCGGCTGTACATATCTAGACTGCCAGTTAAAGGAGTTGTGTCTATCCATTCTAAGGAGGAGGAGTAACTTTGAATAAAGAAATCATTCCAATTAATGAAATTCCAAATTTCAAATCACGTGCTGAAGAGTTTTTCCCTATCGATTGGTATAAAGAGATGCTGCATAATCATCCAGTTTATTTTCATGAGGGGACAAATACTTGGAATGTCTTTAAATATAAAGATGTTAAACAGGTATTAAGTAATTATGAATTCTTTTCAAGTAATGGACCTAGGACCGCTCTTTTTGTTGGAGCTAACAAGAAACCTGAAAAACCCACGTCTTTATCCAATATTGTAATGGCTGATCCTCCTGACCATCGGAAGAGCCGCTCTTTGTTATCTGCCGCTTTTACTCCCCGAAGTTTAAAGAACTGGGAACCGCGTATTCAACAGATTATAACGGACCTTGTAGAAGACATACAAGCAGATACTACGGTTAATATTGTAGAAGCTTTTGCTGCTCCTTTACCTGGGATGGTTATTGCAGATCTATTTGGGGTTCCGATCAAAGATCAGCAACAGTTCAAAGCATGGGTAGATATTCTTTTCCAACCATATGATAAAACACGGATAGAAGATATTATGCAACTAAAACAACAAGCTCAAAAGGAATATTTCGAATATCTTTATCCAATCGTTATTCATAAACGTTCGAATCTTTCTGATGATATTATCTGTGACTTAATCCGAGCAGAAGTTGATGGAGAGAGATTTACAGATGAAGAGATTGTACAGGCGACCATGTTATTATTAGGAGCAGGCGTTGAAACAACTAGTCATGCAATCGCCAATACCTTTTATTCCATGCTATACGATGATACGTCAGTTTATGGAGAATTAAGAAATAATATAGAATTGGTTCCAAATACAGTTGAGGAAATGCTTCGTTATCGTTTCCAAAGCTCTAGAAGAGAGCGTACGGTGAAACAAGATAATGATTTATTAGGCATTCCGTTGAAAAAGGGTGATACCGTTATCGCATGGATGAGTGCCTGCAATATGGACGGAGATATATTTGAGAATTCTTTCGAAGTTGATATTCACCGCTCAAACAATAAAAAACATTTGGCCTTCGGAAGCGGTCCGCATTTCTGTTTAGGCGCACCTCTTGCACGATTAGAAATGAAGCTTGGATTAGAAACGTTCATAAAGAAATTTTCTCGTATCGAATCAGTGGAAGGATATGAGTTAGAAAAAAACCTAACGGACTCCGCTACAGGACAATCCTTGACTAATTTACCGATTAAGGTTTTTAAATAAAGGATTAATTTAGATAGAGCAATGAAAGAGGGGACATCAGATAACTACTGGTGTCCCATCTTTTAATTTTATGGTAGGAAATGCGGGAGTATAAGAGGTTGCTTAATCCTTTCTTTTGGAATGAATCATAATGAGAAACCGTTTCGAAAAGTATTTTTACAGTTTTTGTTTACTTTTGCAGATAATTATTCTAAATAGGACCTTAGAACTACATTAACTTTCTTCATTTGGGGTAAATAATAGAAGATCTATTTTTAGGAGGTTTTCATTTTGGCAGAGAACAAAGATAAAAATTTTTCGAACGGTCAAGATGCGAAACGCGAGTCATTGACAACGCGTCAGGGCCATCCTGTGACGGATAACCAAAATATCCGGACAATAGGTAATCGTGGTCCAGCAACACTTGAAAACTATCATTTCATTGAAAAAATTTCTCACTTTGATCGCGAAGAGGTGCCGGAACGTGTCGTTCATGCACGTGGTGCTGGTGCATTTGGATATTTTGAGACATACGGAAAAGTTGGCGATGAGCCAGCAGAGAAATATACGCGCGCGAAAGTATTCTCAGGCGCTGGGAAGAAAACACCGCTCATGGTTCGTTTCTCTACAGTGGCAGGATCGAAGGATTCGCCCGAAACTGCACGAGATCCACGCGGCTTTGCAGTGAAAATGTATACGGAAGATGGGAACTGGGATCTGGTTGGGAACAACCTGAAAATTTTCTTTATCCGTGATGCGATGAAGTTTCCGGATATGATTCATGCATTTAAAGTAGATCCGGCATCTAACGTGCCAAATCCTGAGCAGATGTTCGATTTCGTTTCCCGTTCACCTGAAGCTACTCATATGATTACATTCTTATTCTCTCCATGGGGCATTCCAGCTACATATCGCCATATGCAGGGATCAGGTGTCAATACGTATAAGTGGGTAAATGACAAAGGGGAAGCTGTCCTAGTCAAGTACCATTGGGAACCTAAACAAGGTATCCGCAACTTAACACAAGAAGAAGCTGATTCTATTCAAGGAAAAACCGTTGCACATGCAACACAAGATTTATATGAGGCAATCGAGAGTGGAGAATATCCAGAGTGGGAACTCTATGTGCAAATCATGGAGGACGATTACCATGAGGAACTCGATTTCGATCCGCTGGATGATACGAAACTTTGGCCAGAAGATAAGTTCCCATGGCTGCCGGTTGGACGTATGGTTCTTGACCGTAATCCGGTTGACTACCATGCGGAAATCGAGCAGGCGGCATTTGGTACTGGCGTTCTTGTAGACGGAATGGACTTCTCCGATGATAAAATGTTACAAGGACGTACTTTCTCATATTCTGATACGCAACGCTATCGCGTAGGTTCAAACTATCTGAAATTGCCTGTAAATGCACCAAAAGCCCCTGTGCGTACGAATCAGCATCGTGGACAAATGGACATTCGTGATCCGAAAGAGAATGGGGATAATCCATCAATTAATTATGAACCATCGATGATTGGCGGGTTTAAGGAAGCAAACAAAGAAGAGCGCCCTCAGCATCGTCCAACCTTTAATGCGGCTGCTATGAGTGCACCGATAGACCGTCCTAATAATTATGGTCAAGCAGGTGAAACTTATCGCAGTTTTGAGGACTGGGAACGTGATGAATTAATTAAGAACCTATCCAACGCACTAGCAATATGCGATAAACGAATTCAAGATGCCATGGTTGAGCACTTTACACAAGCGGATGTAGATTATGGCCGTCGTGTGAAGGAAGGTATCGAAATGAAAATGAAAGAAATACAATCTATGAAGACCGAAGAAAAAATTCCTGGTCGTGAATCAGGTAAATCAAGATATGGCCAAGGATCTTTAGCAGCGAATAAAGCCACAAAAGATGCGGTGAAGAAAAGCCACGAAGCAGATCCTTACTAATAAAACAGCAAGTGCTGTCCGACAGTCAGTGAAAACTGATTGACGGACAGCTTTTTTATTTTGACCAATCTTAATGTGACTTTCAAGAATGAATCCCCGAGAAATCTATAGTGGTTCAACTATATTTCGATAATTTTTTTATCGTAAAATTATCATTTAATAATGCCCAGTTTTGGGGATATGGAAAACCGAGTGCCCAGTAACTAATTCCACGGAGCTTGTAATCCTTAGCCAGTTCAAATTTAGCTTGGGCGCTCCTTGCATCTTCAAACCATACTTCATGTGCTTTACCTTTTTCATCAGTATATCGGTAAAAAGGGGATTGAGCTGTTGGGTCATATTGAATGGATGCTCCATATTTTATAGCTCTTCTCATCGCTTCTTGGGGGCTGAATGTCTCAGCTTCTTGGCCGTGCACGTGTGGAAGAAGCCAATCCCTAGCATAAATTTGAAAGCCCAAAAATATTTTTTCAGCAGGTATCACGGACAGGGCGTACTCTACTACTTTCCTCATTTGGTCCAGAGGAGAGATGGCCTGCGGCGGTCCCATTCGATATCCCCATTCATAAGTCATGAGCACGACAAAATCAGTAATCCGCCCGTGTGCTTCATAATCATGTGCTTCATATAAAACACCAGATTGCTCTGTGCTTGTTTTTGGCGCAAGAGCAGTGGAAACTATATAACCTCTAGTATGAAGGAGGTCAACAGCCGATTGGAGAAGTTTGTTGTAATTCTCACGGTCTTCAGGTAATACATTTTCGAAGTCGATATTTAATGCTGTATAGCCTTTATCATCCATCACTTCGAGGACATTCTTGATAACTTTTTCTCGTAATGAAGAACTTGAAAGTATCACATGTGCTAAATTAGATCCAGCTTCTGTTGAAGTGAAATTTGTAATGGACATCATTGGAGTAATATTTTTTGACAGGGCTGTATCAATCATTTCTTCATCATTTAGTCCTTCTAAAGAGCCGTCTTCCTTGATTTTATAAGCAAAAGGACTGAAATAGGTAAGCAGCTGACCGATGTCTTTTAGTGATTGGACTGCCGTTTCACTTGGTTGATAGGTGTAAGCATTTACTTCAATTGTTCGTTTTGATCTAGGAATAATCAGGCTCATTCCCGAATAAATATTGGTTGGACTTTCAAGTTGATTGGCACTCATAATGGCTTGGACGGTCGTGCCATACCATATAGAAATATCCCATAAAGTTTCTCCAGGCTGTACAACATGTTTAACGGGCGGAATGTAGAGAACACTGCCTTGATATAGTACATTTGGGTCGGTAAGTTGATTGGCCTCCATAAGAGTCTCTGTTGAAATTCCGTATTGCTTCGCAATCGTTCCCAGTGTTTCCCCGGATTCGACGATATGAGATGTCCCTGGGTGAGGAATAATGATTGACTGACCAATTGTTAATTGGCTTGGGGCGGTTAATGCATTTAATTGAGAAATTGTTTCCATTGGTACATCATAACGGTTCGCAATCTTCCAAAGCGTATCTCCGCCTTTTACTACATAGATAATCATTACAACTCCCCCTAAGTAATTTCAATAATGCCATCCTATGTAATAGTTAATTAAATGTGTCTTTACCTAAAGGACTATTGGATTTGATTCATTAACTAGCCTAATGCCCCGTGTTTAAAAAGAGGCAATCTTCTTTGAAAACGGTATAATATATAGGGATAAGCAGACATTATAAACGTACTTGCAGTTACATACATACATATGTTTTTAATGCATATAAGAGGGAAAACAATTACAAAAACCATAAAGAAAAGGGGGATCCTATGACAAAGATTATGAAAACAGGATGGAACTTAGAAAATAGCTATGCGGGTCTGCCGGCACATTTTTTCACTCGTACAACCCCAACTCCGGTAAGTGCACCGGAATTGATTGTTCTCAATGAACAGTTAGCGGCATCCTTAGGTTTGAACGCTGAGTTTTTAGAAAGCGAAACCGGCGTGGCGATGCTTGCTGGAAACGAGATTCCAGAAGATGCTATGCCTCTTTCTCAAGCCTACGCGGGTCATCAATTCGGTAACTTTACCATGTTAGGAGATGGGCGGGCCGTCCTATTAGGAGAGCAAATTACCCCAGAAGGTAAGAGGGTGGATGTTCAATTAAAAGGCCCAGGCAGAACGCCATACTCTCGTGGAGGTGATGGTCGGGCAGCTTTGGGTCCGATGTTACGTGAGTATATCATCAGTGAAGCTATGCATGGCCTTGGTATTCCCACTTCCCGCAGCCTTGCCGTGGTGAAAACTGGCGAGCCGGTATATCGTGAAAATGTCTTGCCTGGTGCGGTATTAACTCGTGTGGCTGCCAGCCATCTTCGTGTTGGAACCTTTCAATATATAGCAAAGTGGGGGACAGTCGAGGAACTACAAGCACTGGTTGATTATACAATAAGGCGTCATTTTCCATATATTGAGGATGATGAGAATCGATCCCTTTCATTGCTCAAGCAAGTAATTAGCCGACAGGCTGAACTTATTTCAAAATGGCAATTGGTTGGCTTTATACATGGTGTGATGAATACGGATAACATGACCATCAGTGGAGAAAGCATTGATTACGGTCCTTGTGCTTTCATGGATACTTATAACTTGGAAACTGTATTCAGTTCCATAGATGTTCATGGCCGTTATGCCTATGGCAATCAGCCATATATTGCTGCGTGGAATTTGGCACGATTGGCGGAAAGTCTATTGCCATTGCTAGATGATGATCCAAAAAAGGCGGTTGAACTGGCGCAAGCTGAAATTTCGGAATTCCATAAAATCTATAATTCTCATTGGCTCAAGGGTATGAGAGCGAAATTGGGACTCTTTAACAAAGGGGCAGAGGATGAAATTCTAATAGAAGAACTTCTCGAACTAATGAAGAAGCATCATGCAGATTACACGAATACATTCCGAGCCTTAACTTTCGGAACTAAAGAGAATTCGGTCATGTTTGGTTCTTCAGAATTCGAACAATGGCATAATCTTTGGGAGAAAAGACGAGACAAACAGAAGGAATCGAAAGACTCAATCGTGAAACTGATGCGTGACAGTAATCCAGCGGTAATTCCAAGGAATCATCGGGTGGAAGAAGCACTGAAAGCCGCAGTTGAACAAGGCGACTACAGCGTAATGGAACGACTTCTAGAAGTACTCTTACATCCGTATGCACATACCGAGAATCAGGCTGAATATGCTACAGTGCCTGAAGAGTGCGGTCCCTACCAGACTTACTGCGGTACCTAAATGAATTAGAGAAAAAGTATGCTGCCACATGATTGTGGCAGCATTTTTTAATGTGTAATCAAGAGGAGATACTATTAACTAAATTATTACTATATTTACTTTAGTCGAAGCAACTTTCAGTCCGATGGATTATCTAAAAGCTAAAAAAGAGAATCCTGATCATTATATGTTAATTGACGTTAGAAATGGTATGCCGGAAGAAAAGATAACTGATGCATTAATGATTCCAGAAGCAGAATTAGTGAATCGGTTATCTGAATTACCAAGAGATAAAGAGTTAATCATTTATTGTTGGGATGTTTGGTGTAATACAGCATCCAAAGCGGCCCTGGTTCTTTTAGAAAATGGATTTTCAGTTAAGGAGTTAAGTGGTGGAATTGCTGCCTGGAAGACGATGAACTTTCAGACTACCTTGCTTAAAGCTGAAAATGAATGTGGTTGTTAAAGCTATCTTCTTTATTCAACAAAAAGAGCTACCCTCATAGTCAATTGGACTTTGAGGACAGCTTTTTTTTGTTATAAAACTTGCTTCACTTCATCGTATTCTTCATCTGTAAAAACCCGCGACCGCGTGATGAAATGCTGGTCTTCAACACTATCAAGTGAGAAATCCGGGCCTCGTCCTTCTAGTGCATCGATGATTAGCTGCGTGTGCTTCCAATAATCGTATTGGCTTTTATGCATGTAGAAGGGGATTGCACCAATTGTTCCTAGATAGATATCTGAATCTCCTAGTTTAAAGTCTCCTTCTTTATAGCACATTGGAGAAGACCCGTCACAACAGCCGCCGGATTGATAAAACATGATAGAGCCATGTACTTTTTTAATAGTATCAATTAATCTAAGTGCGTCGTCTGTTGCAATAACACGTTCTATCATGTTTAATCGTCTCCTTTCGATTTAGAAGAATCCTTGAGCGTCTTTAGCGTAGCTTACTAATAGACATTTTGTTTGTTGATAGTGATCCAGCATCATAGCGTGGTTCTCACGGCCGATACCTGACAATTTGTAACCACCGAACGCTGCGCCTGCAGGGTATTGGTGATAAGTGTTAGTCCAAACGCGGCCAGCTTCGATACCACGTCCTGCACGGTAAGCGATATCTCCGCTGCGTGACCATACGCCAGCTCCTAAGCCGTAAAGAGTATCGTTTGCAATTTCCATCGCTTCATCGAAGTCTTTGAATGTAGTAACAGCAAGTACCGGTCCAAAGATTTCTTCTTGGAAGATGCGCATTTTATTGTTTCCTTTGAATACAGTTGGTTTGATGTAGTTACCATTTTCAAGGCCATCAATTTTGTTTTCTGCTCCGCCGATTAGTAATTCAGCGCCTTCTTCTTGACCAAGTTGGATGTAAGAAAGGATTTTTCTTTTTGTTGGCTAGAAGCTTGAGCGCCCATCATTACTTCAGTATCAAGCGGGTTACCAACTTTAATCGCTTTAACACGCTCTAGTGCGCGTTCCATGAATTTATCGTAGATGGATTCTTGGATTAATGCACGAGAAGGGCATGTACAGATTTCGCCAGAGTTCAATGCGAACATAACCATACCTTCGATTGCTTTATCTAAATAAGCATCGTCTTTATCCATAACATCTTCAAAGAACACGTTAGGTGATTTACCACCAAGTTCAAGTGTTACAGGAATGATATTTTCTGTTGCATATTGCATGATTTGACGTCCAACTGCAGTTGAACCAGTGAATGCAATTTTAGCAATACGTGGATTCGTTGCAAGTGGTTTACCAACTTCAACACCGAAACCATTTACAATATTAAGAACACCTGCAGGAAGGATATCTTCAATAACTTCTATTAATACCATAATAGAGGCAGGCGTTTGTTCAGCTGGTTTCATAACGATACAGTTACCTGCTGCTAATGCTGGAGCGATTTTCCAAACTGCCATTAGAATTGGGAAGTTCCAAGGAATAATTTGTCCAACAACACCCAATGGTTCTTGGAAGTGGTATGCTACTGTATCATTATCTACTTGAGTTGTACGGCCTTCTTGAGAACGAATAGCACTTGCAAAATATCGGAAGTGATCGATTGCTAATGGAATATCAGCATTCAACGTTTCGCGTATTGCTTTCCCATTGTCCCATGTTTCAGCTACAGCGATTTTTTCTAAGTTTTCTTCTAAACGATCAGCGATTTTATTTAACAAACGAGCACGTTCAGCAGTAGTAGTTTTTCCCCAAGCTTCTTTTGCTGCATGTGCTGCATCTAATGCTAATTCAATATCTTCTGCTGAAGAACGAGCAGCTTTAGTGAAAACTTCTCCAGTAACTGGAGATTTATTTTCAAAGTATTGACCATTTACTGGTGCAACCCATTTCCCACCAATAAAGTTGTCATACTTCTCTTTAAATTGTATAACCGATCCCTCTGTGTTCGGATTAGCGTAAATCATAGTTGTCGTATCCCCCAATATTCTTTTTAGAAACAAACTTAAATGTATGCGTTCTCATAAACTAATAACAATCTATTAATTAGGTTTGTCTCTATCTCTATAATGCCCTCTACCATGGAAAAATTCAAGAACTATTATGCTAGTATAATTAGTTATGTGTTCTATATTATGGTATCGAATAAGTAAATGGAATTCTAAATTTGTAACATACCGTACACAAGATTCCGTTTATTTTAATGGAATACATATACAAATAGAGAAAATTACTTTACCATTAAAATGTATATTATATAATATTTTACAAAATAGAACGGAGGAATTTAGCATGAAAAATGTATTTATTCTAGGCGGAACCGGTCTCCTTGGTTATCATACAATAAGAGAACTAGTAAAAAGGGAATATAAAGTTTCTACGGTTTCTTTACCTCCAATGCCTCATCCAGATTTATTACCAACAGGTGTAGATTGTCAGTTAGGGAATATACATGAGATGTCTGATGATGAAGTATTAAAGCTTTTGGAAGGTAAAGATATGTTTATCTATGCCGCTGGTGAGGATGAGCGTTCCGTTCCAAATGAACCAGCTGTTACCTTTTTCTATCAAGCTAATGTTCTGCCTACGCAAAGAATGGCCCGCCTAGCTAGAGAAGCTGGTGTAAAAAGATTTGTAATCTATGGTTCTTACTTTGCACATTTCGCTGAAAAGTGGACGGAACTCGAGCTTAAAGATCAAGCTTATCCTCGAACAAGACTTTTACAAGAAGAAGTGGCTATATTAGAAGGAAATGGAGAAATGGATGTCATGTCCATTCGACTGCCATATATATTTGGTACGATGCCTGGAAGGCTCCCGTTATGGACGATGTTTCTGCCGCAAATCCAGGGAAAAGAATTTGTCCCGGTATTAGCAGGCGGTACGGCAATGGTCACAGTTCAGCAAGTGGCAGAAGCAACCATTGGTGCTTTAGAGTTTGGGAAGCATGGAGAGAAATATGCTATTGCAGATACGAATATGAAACACCAAGAATTCTTCCAAATCATTGCGGATTTACTTGGTCAAAAAGACACGATTATTCAAGTTGCTCCATTAGAACAAATGAAGAAAGCTTTAGCTGAACATGATAAAGAGGTTGCTGCTGCTGGGAAAGAACATGGAATTCATTTAGCTATGACAGCAGAAATCCAAAATCGCGATGCCTTCATCGATCCAAATGATACGATGCCTATCTTAAAATATAAAAAAGATGATGTTAGGGCGGCTATAAAAGAAACCATCGAACTTTGTATAGAGGCGGCAGGGAAGTAAAAAAGCAGTTGGGACAGGCAGCATTTCAATAAAAGAGGGAAAAGGTGATGAATCCGTATCATAACCTTTTCCCTTTTTTCGTGCCTCTTACCGCATTCCTTACTATTAAATTAATGTGTCAGATGATAGAGAGTGTAGATAGCTGTATTTTTTAATTGGTGTTTTTCCTAAAAATACATTTGTGTTTTTTTAGAATATTTATTATTATAAGATAAGAAAATAAAAAAGAACCACGATTAAGGGACAAATTCCTAATTATAAGGGTATATGGGGTTTATACGAAAAAAGAAAATCTATTAGTATAGCGTTTCTTCGCTGCTAGTTACCATTCATCTGGAGGAGTTCATCATGTCAAATAAGGAACTAAAGAGAGGCCTAGAGGCGCGTCATATTCAAATGATAGCATTGGGTGGAACAATCGGTGTTGGGTTATTTATGGGCTCAGCCAGTACGATTGCATGGACAGGGCCATCTGTTATGCTAGCTTATGCAATTGCAGGGATTTTTATCTTTTTCATTATGCGTTCGATGGGAGAAATGTTGTATTTAGAACCTACTACTGGTTCATATGCTTCGTTTGCGAGTAACTATATTCATCCATTAGCAGGGTATCTGACTGCCTGGAGTAATTGGTTCCAATGGGTAATTGTCGGCATGTCAGAAATTATTGCGGTTGGTTTGTATATGCAGTATTGGTTCCCAGACTTACCTGCATGGATTCCAGGTGTCATTGCTATGGTCATACTAGGGGCTGCAAATCTAATTTCTGTAAAATCTTTTGGCGAATTTGAGTTTTGGTTTGCCCTTATTAAAATTATCACGATTATTTTGATGATTGTTGCCGGTCTCGGACTCATTTTCTTCGGTTTAGGAAATGGCGGGCATGCAATCGGCTTATCTAATCTTTGGACAAATGGTGGTTTCTTTACAGGAGGATGGAAAGGTTTCTTCTTTGCCCTTTCTCTTGTTGTAGCAGCTTATCAAGGCGTTGAACTGATCGGTATCACTGCTGGAGAAGCGAAAGATCCTCAGAAGACTATTACAAAAGCGATAAAAACTATCATTTGGCGGATACTAATCTTTTATATTGGCGCTATTTTTGTCATCGTTACCGTCTTTCCTTGGGATCAGCTGGATCAAGTAGGCAGCCCATTTGTCTCGACGTTTGCTAAAGTCGGCATCACAGCAGCAGCTGGTATTATTAACTTTGTTGTGATTACTGCAGCGATGTCTGGATGTAACAGTGGGATTTTCAGTTCTGGACGGATGTTATATACATTGGCACGTAACGGACAAGCTCCAAAAATATTTGCCAAAGTTTCTAAAAATGGCGTACCAGCTTATTGTACAATTGCTGTCCTTATAGGATTAGCTCTTGGTGTGGTCTTAAACTATCTTGCACCGCCAAAAATATTTGTATATGTATACAGTGCCAGCGTCTTACCTGGAATGATTCCATGGTTTGCGATTTTGATCAGCTCGCTGAGATTTAGGAAAGAACGAGTAGCAGACATGAAAGATCATCCTTTCAAAATGCCATTTGCACCCTATACAAACTATGCAACGATTGTTTTCCTACTATTGGTTTTGGTTGGCATGTGGTTTAATCCTAGTACACGTATTTCGCTTATTGTCGGAATTATATTCTTAGTTCTGGTAACAGCAAGCTTTTACTTCTTGAAAATGGGAAAAAGGGTACCGCTGGACTCTGATGAGGGATAATTTAGATAAAAAAAAGAGGTTGTCCTATTTAGGACAGCCTCTTTTTTAATCTATTTCTTCTTAACCATAAGACTTACAGTAATCATCACAATGAAATTAACTAACAAGGCAATAATCCCAACATTCAAGTCTTTTGCTGCCTGAGGTAAAAATGGAAGCAGCGTGGCGATTGTGGATTGACTGATCGTTATATAGGTTACAATCGATAATCCAGAGATGATGCCGGTAATAGCACCATATTTAGTAACGATGTTTTTTTGTTTTAAACTAAAAAGAAGAGATGGGAAAAGTTGTGTGATAAAGCTATATCCCATAAGAATTAATGCAGACATGGTTTCGCCGCCGTTTAAGGTAAAGTATACAGATACCAGAGCAACAACTGGTACGAGGCATTTAGCTAACCGCATCACGTTCTTATCTGAGACTCCAGGAAGCAGCTCCTTATATACATTTTTCGCGAGCAGGGTAGAAACACTCATTAACAGCATAGAGCCTGGTACTAAAGCGGTCAGCATTCCAGCGGCACCAATTATTCCTATAAACCATGGATCAAAGGTTTGTATGGTTAGACGTAATAAGGAAAGGTCTGCATCGGCCCCTTGTAATCCAGGTACCTTTAGAATGGCTGCAAATCCTACGAAAAAGACAAATAACAGCATGAGTGTATATAAAGGACTAATGATAGCATTTTTACGAAATGTTTTTCCGCTCCGTGCGGTATAAACCGCGCTGAAAACTTGCGGCCACATGTAAAAGCCAAATACCAGTAAGATGACAGTAGAGATGAACCACGAAACACTAAGCCCTTGATCGGGAAGCTTTAAAAAACCGGGTTTAGCTGAATCAATAGCTTCGAACATAGGTTGAAGACCGCCAAAATAATGAATTGGAAGATAAATGCCCAAAAAGGCAATAATGACAATCATCATGATATCTTTTATGACAGCTATCCATGCGGAGCCGTGAATTCCAGATATCATTACGTAAATAGTCAAGCTGATTGCTCCAAGCCAAACAGCAGTACTCATTGAAATAGCACCATAAGAAGCCTCTGAAACAATAATTCCTAAACCTTTTAGCTGCACGACAATGACAGGAATCATAGATACAACACCGACAAGTGCGGCTAATATTCCTAAGGATGAACTTTTATACTTACTTACAAAGAAATCTGATTGTGACATTAATCGATTTTCTTTTGCATATTTCCAAATCTCTGGGAGTAACCAATAAGATAGCACATAAGATAATGTAATATATATTAGGACGTATAAAGCAGGTGCACCTTTACTGTAAGCCCAGCCGCTGCCTCCAAGAAATGAAAAGGTGGTGTAAATCTCTCCAGCCATCAATAAAAAGACGAAGATTGTACCAAATCCCCGACCCCCGACTGTCCATTGTTCCAAATTCATATCTTTGCCTTTTGTAGAACGAATTCCTAGAAAAATGGATAAAATTAAAAATCCTAGAATGATGATCAGAGCGATATTCATTCTTCTTCACCTTCTCTATTCCTTGGATCAAGCTTGTACATGACAGCTAAGACGGCTGATGTAAGGACGACCCACATTGCCATCCAGAACATATAAAAAGGCATTCCTAATACATAGGGTTCAATACGATTAATAAAAGGAAGAAACCCCAATATTCCGATAAAAGGAACTAAAGTAAGAACATATAAAACCTTCATTTTTAAAAACCCCTTTGTCTTAAATATACACAGTTTCTAGTAAAGTAATGTACCGATAATATATAGTAGCTTTCGGGATTTGTATAGGAAAAATTTATATTTCAAAAAAATAGGGCACCCGCAGTTGTAGACAAAAGGGGTGCGGGATGGTTTGATTCCGAACCTCTTTTGCATTTCAAACACATTTCAAAGAATATTTGTTTATCATGGCAGCTCAGCCTCTAAATAGAAGTACTGTTTTGTTCGGTTCATCTTTAACATAGTATCCACTTTCAGGATGACTTGTGCTCTTCTTAATGATCTTTGATCTTCCTTTTCAAACGAATCTGTCGGAAAGGATTTTTTTCGTAATTTTCCCGATCTTGATTAATCTCCTCTTGAATCTGTTTCTCAAATAGCACGTGTTTCCATTCGTGGGTCGGATTTTACTTGCAGATTAATTTAGAAAGACCGTTGATTGGAGTGGAAGGCGGTGAAGACTCCTGCGGAAAGCGCAGCGCCTGGAACGGAAATCAACAGCCCCAATTTAATAACTAAAAATAGAAGACTGTAGACAAACTCGGGTGGAAATCGAGCTTGTCTACAGTCTGAGGGTACCCGTATTATCACTTGTTTTTCTGATAATTATATAGAATCACTAATAGAATAAACCAGAATGGGGTCATCAATAGGGATAAACGTGTAGCTTCTGCAAACAACATCACAATTAGAATAAACAAGAATAATCCTAAAACAATGTAATTGATAAAGGGCGTAAAGGGAGCTTTGAAGGTTGAGACAGCTCTTAGGTCTGGTCGTGTTTTCGTATATCTAATATGAGAAATTAAAATGATACTCCATACCCAAATGAAACAAATGGCAGAGATGGTCGTCACCACTGTAAAAGCTTGTTCCGGAATTACTTTACTGAGCAAAGCGCCAATGGAGACAACAACCGTTGAGGTAATCAAGGCATTACTTGGAACCGCATGTTTATTTAATTTAGCAAATTTAGCAGGCGCCTCATTATTGTTACTCAGCGTAAAGAGCATCCGGCTGGTAGAGAATAATCCACTGTTGCCAGCAGAAGCCGCTGAGGTTAAAACAACAAAATTAATAATACCTGCAGCAACAGGGATACCAATTAGAGCAAACACCTCAACGAACGGACTGCTCGCCGCATTAAGTTGTGTCCATGGATTTACACAGAGAATGACGAATATTGCACCGATATAGAACAATAAGATCCGAACAGGAATTTTATTGATGGCCGAAGGAATATTCTTTTTGGGGTTAGCTGTTTCAGCCGCCGTTACTCCAACTAACTCAACACCCACAAAGGAAAAAACGACTAACTGCAAGGAAAGCAGGAACCCAGAAACACCGTTAGGGAACATACCACCATGACTCCAAAGATTGGTAACAGAAACGGTTCCTGTATTTGTTTTGAACCCAATTACTAAAAGGACAACGCCTATAACAATCAAGGCAATAATTGTGACAACTTTAATAAGTGAGAACCAGAATTCCAATTCTCCAAATAACTTAACTGTCAACAGGTTCAAGCATAATAAGATAACCAAGCATGCAAGAGCTGGTATCCACTGAGGAATATCGAACCAGTATTGCATATAGACACCAACAGCGATGATATCAGCCATTGCGGTCATAATCCAACAAAACCAATATGTCCACCCTGTTACGAATCCCGCCCATGGCCCAATATATTCAGATGCGAATTCGGTAAAGGACGTGTACCCTGCATTGGACAAAAGCAATTCTCCTAATGCCCGCATTACGAAAAATAAGGAAATCCCAATAATCAAGTAGGAAAAGATAATGGAGGGACCTGCTAATTGTATGGCCCTTCCAGATCCTAAGAACAGGCCAGTACCAATGGTACCGCCTATTGCAATGAGTTGTACATGCCGGTTTTTTAAATCTCTTTTTAATTCTTCTTTAGCCAATCTGTACGCCTCCGTTGTAAAAAATTCTTAGTTGTAAACTCAAAAAAAACAATAAAAAAAGAGACTGGAATCTACCAATCTCAAAGGTTTCAGAATAACAAATATTCGTTACTCTTCTGTCCTTTTGCCTGAGATTATGAATCCTTCGGCGCTGTACTTTGTACAGTCTCTCCAGAAGCTGCTCCTGTTATAGTGTGATCCATAACATTCAACGCTTATAGTATGAAGTTGTAAATGATTAGCAGAGATTTTTCTCTCTGAGCAATCAATTATATCGATAAAATATTAATAAATAGTATCATTGATTTTGGTTCAGGTCAAATACGATTTAGGTTATTATCTCTAACATGCCATTTCGGTGTACGGGATTATTCAAACATTCAACAGGAAAAATAAACGTCCAAGGCATACTTATTTCTGGTTCAATGATCAATGAAGGATGGGTGAATATATGCTCAGCTGCCACGTTATCTTCTTCAATATAACGGAGTGTAGTGTTATGGAAGGTAAGTGTCTGGTTAGTGAAATTATGAATCAGAACAGTAATTAATAATTCGCCTTTGTAATTTGATGCATGCCAAACAGGTACTAGCTGCGTACGATTAGTATCCGATACACACGTTTTTGCAAATACTTCTTGGAACATGCTTCGATCCTTAGAAGACAGAGCTTTGTCCCATGATGGTTCAAACTTAAGCTGTTGCATATACTGAACCCTCTTTTCTGTGACTTCGTTTATTTACTATAATATCACATACTCTACCAAGACTGTATGCAATGTCTAAGCTTCATATGGTAAGCTAGGTGGTATGACGAGGGGGGCGATTTAATGAAGCTTTCTGATTTTGAACAGACGGTTGATCCGGTAATTGTTGGACGAGGCAAGGACTACCTCGATAAGGGACGAATTACAACAGTGAAGGAAGTTAAGAAAAACCATTATGTTATTAATGTTACAGGCACAGCATCATATAACAAATAGTATTAGAAAAAGCGCGGGGAAAAGTAATAAATGATCCTGAACATGCGGTTTTGCTCAGCATTACTGCTCTAGCAGTAGTCGTTGACATGCTGCAATATTGCGACGATTCCGGTGGAGATCCGGGCATGGCTATAAATGAATGCTTCGCCATTATGACGGAGGCTATGGTGTCCGGTGCGTTAGATGACAGTACCAAAAATAATCTATTTACGAAACTGCTAAAAGAAGCTGCTCTTAAGCGTTACGAGGGATGGAGCGATTGGCAGGCCGAACTATTGGTAATGGGTATTTATGTAAGTGATACGCCTGCTAGAAGAAAAAAATAGAAAAACGCCTGGATACAATGCTGAAGGCGGTAAAGGGAGATAAGTGGGATACTAGATATGAAACCACACGAATCAAGCTCCTGCAATGGCAGCTAATTGATCGATTTGACGGAGAGATACCATCATTTGAATTTATTCTTAATCATACTGAACTTAGTGCTTTTAGAGAAAAAGCTATTGTATATTACCTGAATAAAAAGGAATACAATGAAGTACTCAAGTTATGTGTGGAAGGTCAACTAATTGATCAGGAACACTCTGGTCTGGTGACGAAATGGAAGCAGTATCAGATCGAAGCCTATGAAGGTCTTGGAGACATGGATAAGCAGCGGGAATTAGCGCTTGAGTTGATGTACGGTAACGATTATGAATACTTCATTAAGCTGAAAAGTATGTACGAGCCTGACGAATGGCCTTTAGTACGAGAGGGCATAGTAACTGTCTTTGAAAAACAGACATACCCTCCCTCTATATATGCGAAAATTTTAATAGAAGAGATGTTGACAGAAAAGCTTTTAGCCTATTGTAAGAGAGAACGATATTATATTGAACAATTCTATCCATATCTTAAAAGTGAATTTCCAAACGAAGTTGATGATTTATACAGACAATTTATCGAATCAGAAGCGGTTAAAGCATCCGATAGGAAGAAGTACCGTAAAGTCTGTAAAATTATCAAAACGTATAATAATGTGTGCGGAGCTGATCGAGCAAAAGTATTAATTGAGCATTTGAAACAGATTCATATCAATCGACCCGCATTTATCGATGAGTTAACCAAATTAAAATAATAGAGAAGGATAGAGCTGACAGCAAAAATGGTCAGGCTATCCTTTTTTTATATTAACTTAAATGATGATGGTGGTACTGCCTTACCCACTCCTCTCAACCTTAATACGGGAAAAGCCTACCGTTTTATAGACTTTTTACTCATTTTTCACTGAAAAGAGGGAAGCAGCATCTCTTTTCTGTAAAGCAATGTTTTAAAATGGTAGTATAGCTAAAAATAAAATTATATGTATTGTTATTCCTATTTTAGAAGTATATAATAAGTTTGTGAAATAATTCACAATATACTTTACTGAGGGGGACAATTTAGATGAAAGCAGCTGTAGTTAGTTCAATTAATCCTGGGAAAGTTGAGATAGTAGATAGAGAGATACCAGCAATTGGTCCTGGACAAGCTTTAGTAGATGTTGAATATTGCGGAGTTTGTCATACTGATTTGCACGTTGTTAAGGGAGATTTCGGTGAAGTTCCTGGACGTGTGCCCGGTCATGAAGGTATTGGAATTGTGAAAGAGATTGCTAATGATGTAACGAGTTTAAAAGTTGGAGACCGTGTGAGTATTGCTTGGTTTTATCAAGGATGCGGAACATGTGAATATTGCTTGACTGGAAGAGAAACGTTTTGTCGAAGCGTAAAAAACGCTGGTTTTAGCGTTGATGGAGCAATGGCACAGCAGTGTATCGTACAAGCGGATTATGCTGTAAAGGTACCTGAGGGGTTAGATCCTGCTCAAGCTAGTAGTATTACGTGTGCTGGTGTAACCTGCTATAAAGCAATTAAGGTGGCGGACATAAAACCGGGTCAATGGATAGCGATATATGGCTGTGGCGGTTTGGGTAATCTCGCCATTCAATATGCTAAACATGTATTCAATGCAAAAGTTATTGCTATAGATATAAATGATGATAAGTTAGAACTTTCAAAAGAAGTAGGGGCGGATCTGGTATGCAATCCACTTACAGATGGTGATGCTGGAGCGTGGATTCAGGATAAAGTCGGAGGAGCCCATGCAGCAGTTGTCACAGCTGTTTCTAAGGTAGCCTTCAATCAAGCTGTAAACAGCGTTCGTGCGGCATCTAAAGTAGTGGCTGTTGGTCTTCCTCCAGAAACGATGGATTTAGAAATTGTGAAAACAGTCCTTGATGGAATTCAAATTGTCGGATCTTTGGTAGGAACGCGTAAAGATTTAGAAGAAGCATTTCAATTCGGTGCAGAGGGCAAAGTGGTTCCAATTGTTGAAACAAGATGTCTTCATGAAGTAAATGATATTTTTGAAGAAATGGAAGCAGGTAAAATCAATGGCCGTATGGTTATTGATATGCATAAGCATGAATGAAAGCTATAAATCGTGAAAAAACGCTCATCACTTCCGGCTGGCCGGAGTGATGAGTTTTTTTATAAAAATTTTTAGAGAATCTACACTTTTTAGCAACAATGATAAACGGCTCGAATATGCATTACCTATACTTAAAATTTAGAAGCGGGGTAATGATATGAGGAACCCAGATAACAAGCAAAACCAACCAGTAAGTAAACGGGGTGAAAACGGGGCCCGAGTCCGTTCAAAAACAAAAAAGAAAGCAGCTGCCAATAGTATTAAAATTCCAGTGAGACCAGAGATCTTTCTCTATTTTTTTAAAGACCAAGACTTTGATGGTATAAATAATGTCGAGGTTGCCTTTACTGATGACACCGCAATTATCAGCGGTACAGCGAATAAGTTATTAATGACCATTAATTTTACTTTTGAAGTCAAACCCATAGAGGTCACGGACCGAAAAGTAATTTTTAAAGTGATTAATATGACACCAGTGAATCAAGACTGGATTAAAAAAGCTATCTTTAAGAAATCTACTTTTCTAACTTATAACCAAGGCAAGGTAATCATGGATTTAAATGCATTTGAGCCTGTGCGGCAGTTTCCTTTTGGAACGTTTACATTATGTGAAATTAAGGATGACATTCTTTGGATAGGAATCAATCTTTAAGGTGATTATCCTGCCAAATCAATATGTTAAGAACTCCTTCCTTATATAGAAGGAGTTTTTATTCATTGATGAGAAGGAATGGCAGCTTAACGTGTATACTTTAGATAGAGAGTATGTCTTAGGAGGAATTAAAGGAGTGAATTCATGAGAGATCATTATTATGATAAATTGCTGAATATTAAAACTGGAGGTATTCAGCAGGGATTCAATAAATCTTTTCATTACCATCGATACGAACCAACGCCTTTTAGTGCTCTAGAAATTTTAATTGATCAGTATGAAATCAAAAGCTCAGATCGGATTGTTGATTTTGGGTGTGGAAAAGGACGATTAAATTTCTTCATAAATTATCTGTACGATGCAACTGTAGTAGGGGTTGAGATGAATGAAGTACTTTATGATGAGGCGATGAATAACCGAACAAACTATTTAAAAAAGAGCAAGACGAATACAGATAAAATTGAGTTTCACTGCTGTTATGCACAAGAGTATGAAATCAAGCCTGAGGATAACCGATTTTACTTTTTCAATCCGTTTTCAATCCAAGTGTTTAATACGATCGTAAATAACATTTTAGTTTCATTGGAAACAACATCTCGTGAGGTAGAGTTACTCTTATATTATCCATCAGAAGATTATATCTATTTCTTGGAAAATCAAACCTTCTTTGAATTAAAGAAAGAAGTTATTTTGCCGGGTTTATATGAACATAATAGTAATGAACGGTTTCTAATTTATTCGTTATCCTTTGTTTAGAGAAGCTACAGGATTTACAGGAAGTCGAATCGGTTGACGCACCTTACAGCTGGCCAACGATTAGTGATATAATGGTATAATATTACTATTATAGTTACATAGTGAGGTGGATTATCGTTGAAGGCTGCATTTTCCGAGTATGAAAAGCAGAAAATAAAAACTGGTGAGAAGATAAATGTCCTCAGCCTGTTATGTTCTTGGAAAACACCTGCGTTGACTTTCAATATATGGAATACTATACTTTTAGACGAAAAAGTATGGATTAAATTTACTGCGATTCAAGATTCTTATGAATGTTACTAATTGGTTTTACGGATCTTTAGAAGGAGAAATCTATGGAAACTAAAAAAGTGTTACCTGTTCTTTTTTTAGTAATGTTTTTAGTAATGGTTGGTTTTGGTATTATCATTCCTGTTTTACCATTTTTAGCAGAAAAAGTTGGCGGGAGTCCTACTGAACTTGGAATTTTAATGGCTGTATATTCGTTAATGCAATTATTTTTCGCCCCAATGTGGGGACGTATTTCTGACCGTATCGGAAGGAAGCCGGTGATGTTGATAGGAATTGCAGGGCTTGCTCTTTCCTTTTTTATTATGGCAATGGCAGATTCTTTATGGGTATTATTTGTGGCTAGAATTGTAGGCGGGATTCTTTCTTCAGCAAATATGCCAACGACTATGGCTTATGTAGCAGATATCACGACACCTGAAGAACGAGGAAAAGGAATGGGGATTATTGGAGCTGCTACAGGATTAGGCTTCGTTTTTGGTCCAGCAATTGGCGGTATTTTTTCTAAGGTAAGTTTGAATATGCCTTTTTATATCGCTGGAATCTTCTCGATTATTACATTCTTTTTAGTAATCGTATTAGTTAAAGAATCATTGTCGGTAGAAAAGAGGGTAAAACGATCCGATAAAAAAGCGTCCATGTGGAAAGCCTTTCAGGGACCTGTATCAATCATCTTTATTCTGCAATTAATTATCACGCTCTCAATGGCAGGTCTTGAAACGACTTTCGCTTACTTTGCTGCACAAAGAGCAGGTATTGGTACGGTTCAATTAGGATACATATTTATGATTATGGGATTCGGCAGTGCAATTGTTCAGGGTGGTTTAGTTGGACCAATGACCAAAAAATATGGGGAAGGTGCAGTTATACGAGTGGGAGTTATCGTGTCAGCAATAGGATTTATCCTAATATTGTTCTCGCATAGCTTCTGGACATCTGCGGCGTTTTTAACCATTTTTGGTTTAGGAAACGGAGTCATCCGTCCTGCAATTTCGTCTCTTTTGACGAAAAATTCAACATCTGGACATGGTAGTGCTACAGGATTGCTTTCCTCTTTTGATTCATTTGGCCGAATAGCGGGACCTCCTATAGGCGGAGCGTTATATTCCGTATCAATTGGTTTACCGTATATTTCTGGAGCCATCCTTTCAATATTTGCGTTAGTTCTCTATCAAATTTATCATGTTAAGAACCGTAAAATAAATATGGTGGTTTGAGTATTTTTAACCTGTAAACTTGGAAACAAGCTTACAGGTTTTTTGTTGTGACTTTTGTTGGAATAATATTGTTAAATAAAGTAGAAATTAATTAAGTACATGTTCTAAGTCACAAATATAATGGAGAAATTAAGAACAAAACCATGTGTATAAAGGCTCTAAAAGCAGAGATTAGACGGGTAGTACTTTTGACGGAATTTTCACATTCGTCTGATTTAATTCTATTATAAGAATTACCATTGCCGAAACTAAAATTAGAGTGATATAATGTCTCCTATGATTTAAAGTCCAATACAGGAAGTGACTAAATTGTCTAACAATTCAAAAGAAAGTAAATTTGTTCCTTACGTCTCAGCGTCAAAGTCTTTACCAGAGCTTACAGCTACTGCCATTATTTTAGGTATTATTCTTGCTATAGTATTTGGTGCCGCTAACGCATACTTAGGACTTCTTATTGGACTAACTGTTTCTGCATCTATTCCTGCAGCAGTTATTTCAATGGCGATCTTAAGAGGAGTTTTACGTCGTGATTCAATATTAGAAAATAATATTGTTCAAACAATGACTACTGCCGGTGAAGCTATTGGAGCCGGAGCTGTATTTACACTTCCTGCCTTATTCATGTGGGATCTAGATGTGAGTCAGCTATTTATTATTTTCGTAGCTCTTACAGGAGGATTTCTAGGTGTATTTATGATGGTACCCCTACGACAGCTACTAATTGTAAATGAGCACGAAACTTTACCATTCCCAGAAGGAACTGCTTGTGCAGAAGTTCTGAAATCAGGTGAAGAGGGCGGATCAAACGCCAAATTAATTGGTATAGGATTAGTCATCGGTGGTGCAATTAAAGTACTTGGTGATGGCTTTAAACTTTTCAAAACAGAAGTTGAAACAAGCATTGTAGGATTTAAAAATGCTGTAGTTGGACTTGATGTTTTTCCTGCCTTATTAGGTGTAGGGTATATTATCGGGCCGCGTGTTGCTGGGCAAATGCTTGGCGGCGGACTTCTAGCTTGGGTTGTACTTATTCCAGCCATCAGCTTCTTTGGTGGTAATGCTACTGTAGCTATCTTCCCATCTGAAGTTCCAATTGGTGAATTAGATGCATGGGGAATTTGGGATAATTATATTCGTTATATTGGTGCAGGTGCGGTTGCTACAGGGGGATTAATTACCTTAGTTAAAACTTTACCAATGCTATTTAAATCTGGTATGGATACAATTAAAGGCCTACAATCCAATAAAGGCCAGCTTAAACCACAGCCTATTCGTACGGAAAGAGATATGCCTGCGAAATATGTTTGGATCGGTATCTTGGCTATCATTTTAATTATTGCTTTTATACCTGTTACAGAAGTTGGTTTCATTGGTGCTCTTGCAATAGGAATCTTTGGTTTCTTATTTGTTACTGTTGCTTCTAGAATTGTAGGGATCGTCGGTAGTTCTTCATCGCCGGTTTCTGGAATGACTATTGCTACACTACTTATTGTTGCTCTTGTCTATTCGTCAGTTGGATATACAGGAATGAAAGGTATGATTGCTGCATTAACTGTCTCAGCAATTGTGTGTACGGCTCTTGCAGTTGCTGGAGACGTTTCTCAAGATTTAAAAACTGGTTACATTGTTGGCGGAACACCATGGAAACAGCAAGTTGCTATGATGATTGGTGTCGTTGCATCCGCATCTGTAATTGGTTTTATCCTTATTCTTATGAATAATGCTTATACTATTGGCTCTTCTGACTTGCCTGCACCTAAAGCAGCACTAATGAAGATACTTGCTGAAGGTGTTCTAGGCGGAGATTTACCTTGGACGTTGATCTTTATCGGCGCAGCCATTTCAATCACGCTTGAATTCTTTGGTTTAAATTCATTAACAGTTGCAGTGGGAATTTACTTGCCTGTTCATACTAGTGCGCCAATTATGATTGGTGGATTTGTTCGTTACTTCGTAGAATTCTTTGCAAAAACAAAAGAAGCTCTTAAAGAACGTGTAGACAGAGGTGTATTACTAGCTTCAGGTTTAATTGCAGGTGAATCTTTACTTGGTGTATTGATTGCTGTTTTAATTGCAGTTGGAGTGAAAGTTCCAGAGACTGCGGCAATGGCAAGCAATCTCATCCCGCTCTTATTATTCTTGGCACTAGCTGGATTCCTTTGGTACATGGCTAGTAAGAAGGTTAAGAAAAATGTTTAAAAAAAGACGCAAAGAGGAGAAGAACCTACTAATTATGGTTCCTCTTTTGGAGAAACGAGTCACGTTGAAAAAGGAGTCCGATGGAGCTTTTTTGATCATCCAGAGGACTAACATAGTAGAAAGATTTACGATTCGTTTCTTCAAACAGCCTGCCGTTCGTCGAATTAAACTTGATAAATTTGGATTATTTGTTGTTGAACAGCTTGATTCCCATAAGAATGTACAACAAATAGCTGATGAGATGAGTGAACATTTTGGTGAAGAAGCAGAGCCTGCCCTACCGCGGCTTGTGAAGTTTTTACAAGTACTTGAAGTATATGACTGGATTATCTGGGATACCGATGATTCAGTTTTAAAATAAGTTTCCCCCCATATTTCATAATATGGGGGTGTTTTTTTTGTGCTTGGGAAACATGTATTGGATGTAATTTAGTTTTCTAGAAACATATTGATTTTATAATTATCATTCACTATAATCATTATTGAAAGCGCTTTACTGGTTAATTTTGTAATATTTATATTTTTTTACTCTTTGTAGAAACCGGTTTCGTTAATTAGAAAGGAGGTAAATAAAACGCTTAACAGAAGGCGATCTCAATAAAATCTAATCTATTTTCGGGGGGAAATATCATGAAATTTAAAAAATGGCTATTAGTCGGTTTTTCAACTTTATTAGTATTTGGAGTTGCAGCATGTTCATCAGATAAGACTTCAAGTGACGGCGGCAGTAAGGACAAAGAAGTATCAATCGATTTCTGGGTGTTCGGTGCGACTGGTTATGAAGAACTCGCTAAGGAGTATGAGAAAGAAAATAAAAATGTAAAAATTAAAATTAAAAAGTCAGAAACGGATGCACATCATAGTAATTTGTTTACTGCACTATCTGCTGGAACCGGTGCACCAGATGTTGCTATGCTTGAAGTAGATCAGGTTGACCGTTTTCGGGATGCCCAAGACCGACTGCTTAATTTATATGATATGAAGGCTGATGAAATAAAAGATCAATACTTAGATTGGAAATGGAAAATCGCTGAAAATGATAACGGGAAATTCTTAATGGGGCTTCCGACAGATATAGGTCCTAAAGGTCTATACTATCGTACTGAGCTATTTGAAGCTGCAGGGCTGCCTACAGAGCCTGAAGAAGTATCGGCTCTTATTTCTTCACCAGAAAGTTTTAAAGAAGCTGCGTTAACCATCAAAGAAAAAACAGGAAAGCCTATGGTTGCCAGTATGGAAATGATGTACCGTGCAAAGCTAGATACATTGGAAGAAAGTTATTTTGATCCAGAAGGAAATCTATTAATTGAAGAAGCAGGAAATGGTGTAAAAGGTGCTTATGATCAAGCAATCGAGATGAATAAGTTAGGGTTAGTAGGCAACCTAGCAATGTGGTCGCCAGAATGGGCAACTGGGGTTCAAAAAGGCGATTTTGCTGTTGAATTAGGAGCTGCTTGGTTTAAGGGCTGGATGGAAGGAAATGCACCTGATGCTGCTGGTAAGTATAAAGTAGCCACATTGCCAACAGAATACAGTGGTAACTGGGGCGGCTCATATATTACCATTCCTAAAGAAACGAAACATCCTCAGGAAGCTTACGATTTTGTAAAATGGTTGGTTTCACCAGATAATCAATTAAAATCGTTTAAATCTAACGGGCTGTTCCCATCTTCGCCAGTAGTGTATGAGATGGATGACTTTAAAGCTTCTACGGATGAGTATTTCAGCGGTCAATCGACTCAAAATGTATTTGCTGAATCGGCACAAAAGATCGGCTACGTCTATAAAGGTAAAAATTATATCACGGTTAATGATGAAATCAATGCCGCATTGACTAACGTACAAAGTGGAAAAGATCCTGAGAAGGAATGGACAGCTGCTATCAAACGTATTAAAAAAGCACTAGATCGCTGATAGGGCAGATTGAATAAAATCTGGCGGTTACTATGCCGTCAGATTTGTATTTTTATAGTCTCTGAGGAGGAAGTGAAATGATTCCTTTAGAAGTTAAAAAGGATACGGTGTATAGGAAACGTTCATTATCTGAAAAAACGAAAGATATGATATCAGGCTATTTATATGTTTCGCCATTTTTTGTTATCTTTGCCATTATCGGACTGTATCCAGCGCTATTTAGTCTTTTCCTGGCGTTTCAAAAATGGAATGGGATGGGCGAAATGGAGTTTGTGGGGCTTGCTAACTTCAAAGTTATTTTAACAGACCCTTTATTCTGGAAGTCTGTCTATAATACGATTGTGCTTGGAATTATGGGAACTGCACCTCAGTTGGTAGTAGGATTAGTACTTGCTTTCTTTTTAAATTTAACGTACCTAAGATTCAAGAACTTTTTTCGTATTACGATCTTTATGCCGTATATCACTTCCATGGTTGCGGTTGCTTTAGTATTCAGTGTTTTTTTCAGTAACAATGATACAGCCTTAGTCAATTACTTAATTGGCTTAATCGGGATGGATCCAGTCAATTGGAAAACATCAGAGTGGGGAGCTAAAATTGCGATATCAACGATGGTGTTTTGGAGATGGCTTGGGTATAATACGATTATTTTCTTTGCTGGCATGCAAAGTATCTCCAATGATTTGTATGAAGCGGCTAAGATTGATGGAGCAAATAAACTACAACAGTTAAGGTATATAACGATTCCAATGTTAAAGCCGTTTATCTTATTGACTGTCTTTTTTTCGACGGTGGGTGCGATGCAGCTATTTACGGAGCCGGCTGTATTCCTTGGTAACGCGGCGTTTTCACGGGATGAGGCACTAACAGTGGTGATGTACTTATACCGTGATGCATTTAGAATTTCATCTTTTGGTACGGCGTCGGCGTCGGCCATTATACTGTTAATCTTTATCGTAGGAGTTTCAGCATTAAATATGATGATTACTCAAGGATACGGTAGAAAAAGGGGGAGAAAAGGATGAGTCGAGAGGTCGGAACTAAAAAGTGGGGAATCGGACGTCTGGCCATCTATTTATTCTTAACTGTTATCTCCTTCTTTTCAATATTCCCTTTTTATTGGATGTTTGTCATGGCTACAAGCCCAAGTTCGGCTTATAATTCGATTCCGCCTACGATTATTCCAGGAGATCAGTTAGTAGCAAACTTTAAAAAGGTCTTAGAAATGATTCCGTTTTTTCAATCGATGGTTAATACGTTGATTGTCTGTCTAACCGTGACAATTGTTGTGCTGTTTATTAGCTCGTTGGCAGGATTTGCATTTGCGAAATTCAAGTTTCCGGGTAAGAACATTTTGTTTTTTTCCATTTTATTTACGATCGTAATCCCTCCTCAGCTGGGGCTCATCCCTCAATATTTATTAGTGGCCAAGGCCGGATTACTTGATCACTTATTTGCAGCCATGATTTTGTTCTTTTTAAACCCATTAGGAATCTTTTTGATGAGGCAATATGTAAATCAATCTGTACCTGATGAATTAATTGAAGCCGCGAAGCTCGATGGGTGCTCTAACTTTAGGATTTATCGAAGTGTGGTCTTGCCAATTATTCTTCCGGCTTTTGCAACACTTGGAATTATTGTTTTTACGTCAGTATGGGGAGAGTTCTTATGGCAGTTTACGGTCCTTCGTGATCCGGAATCCTATACAATTCAGGTGGCACTTGCCTCATTAAATAATACGAATAAAGTTGATTTTGGTATGCTCCTGTCAGGGGTGTTCTGGGCGACTGTTCCGCTACTAATCGTCTTTTTAATATTTAACAAATTGTTTATCTCGAGTATTGCTGAAGGTTCAGTTAAGTAGGATGCAGATAAATCAGAAGAAGCCTATAGATAAGCAGCTAGATTTGAGGGAATCGAGATGACGTTAACAATCCGTGATATTGCAGAAATGGCGGGGGTTTCAAAAGCAACAGTATCAAAGGTGATTAATCATTATGAGGGAGTCAACGAGCAAACGAAGCGTAAGGTAATGCGTATAATTGAAAAGACTGGCTATCAACCTACGTTTTCAGCCAAATCGCTGGCAACGAATAAATCTGGTCTAATTGGCTTGATTTATGCTGGGGAGACCAATGTAAAGTTTAATCATCCTTTTTTTAGTGAAGTTATTTCCACTTTCCAAAAAAACATCGTTGGACTGGGTTATGATATTATTATCTTTTCAAATGAACCATCTATTCGGAAAGATGTAGATTATCTAGCACGATGCAGACATTTTCGTCTAGATGGTTGTCTTATTGTTGCTGGTGAAGAGATCGAGCAGGCGGTTATGGAACTAGATCAAAGTGAAATTCCTTGTGTGGGAATAGATATCAAACTCTCTGGAAAGAACTCCGCTTTTGTGATGACAGATAATTTAATGGTCTCGCAATTAGCAGTTGAGCATGTATATGAAGTGGCAAGCGGAGAAATCGCTTTTATAGCAGGAAAGAAAACGTCGGAAATATCGAATCTTCGTTTAGAAGGTTTTCTTAGTGCGATGAAGCAATATAAACAACCCATTCGACCAGAATGGATTGCACATGGAGACTTTTTTGAAAACAGCGGCTATGAAAGTATGAAGCACATTCTTCAAAATCGGGAGGTTCCTAAAGCAGTCATTGCGGCGTCAGATATGATGGCACTTGGTGCAATGAGAGCGATTAAAGAAACTGGCAGAAGAATTCCAAAGGATATTAAAGTAGTTGGCTGTGATGATGTTGAGGCATGCCGGTATAGTGAGCCTACATTAAGTACAGTCAAACAAGATAAACAAGAGTTAGGAAGGATAGCAGCTAAAAAATTAAATGATCTAATTACCAAAGAAGAGTGTAGTGAGCCATCAATTGTTAAACCGGAACTTGTGATTCGACATTCATCTATGAACAGTATGTGATTATGAAATAGGAGGGTATATATGTCCACTATTCAATTTCCAAAACAGTTTAAATGGGGAAGTGCTACGGCAGCGTATCAAATTGAAGGTGCAGCAAATGAAGATGGCAGAGGACTGTCAATATGGGATACTTTCTCTAAAACACCAGGGAAGGTATATAACGAAGAAAACGGTGATCGTGCCTGTGATAGTTATCATCGATATGAAGAAGATATTCAACTTCTCGATGAATTAGGAGCAGATATATATCGTTTTTCCGTATCGTGGCCGCGGATTTTTCCAAATGGAACGGGAGAGGTGAATCAAAAAGGAGTCGAGTATTATCATAGATTAGTTGATTCACTGATCGAAAAAGGAATTGAACCTATGTGTACGCTCTACCATTGGGATTTGCCTCAAGCCCTTCAGGACAAGGGAGGCTGGGAAAACCGTGAGACTATTTCGGCATTCACTGCTTATGCTGAATTTATGTTCAATGAATTTAATGGGAAAATTAAGAAATGGATAACCTTGAATGAGCCATGGTGTGCTTCTTTTTTATCGAATTACATAGGTGTTCATGCACCAGGTAATCAGGATCTTCAGCTTGCGACAGATATAGCTCATCATTTAATGGTTGCTCATGGGAAAGCTGTCCAAAGCTTTCGAAAATCCGGGACAGAGGGAGAAATAGGTTACGCTCCAAATGTTACTTGGTATGAGCCTTACAGCAGCAAACAAGAAGACATAGAGGCGTGCAATCGGGCAAATGGCTGGAATTTAGAGTGGTTTTTTGACCCTGTTTTCAATGGGGCTTATCCAATATTTCTGCTAGAATGGTTTGCAGAAAAAGGTGCAGTACCGCATGTTAATACTGGAGATATGGAAGCTATTTCTGAAAAAATTGATTTCCTGGGGATTAATTATTACACGGGAAATGTCGCTAGGTATAAAGAAAACGAGGGATTATTTAACTGCGAGAATATTGATATGGGATACGATCAAACGGACATAGGCTGGTTTATCTATCCAGATGGATTTTATCATGTACTAGTCAAAATTAAAGAATTATATGGTGACGTTCCCATTTATATTACTGAAAATGGTTCTTGTTATAATGAAGAACCAGTAAATGGGCAGGTTCAGGATAAGAAAAGAATAGACTATTTAAAGCTTCACTTAACAGCGCTACATAGATCCATTGAATCAGGTGTGAATATTAAAGGATACTTGACATGGTCCCTGCTTGATAATTTTGAATGGGCATATGGCTACAGTATGAGATTCGGGATCGTTCACGTCGATTATGAAACATTAGAGAGAACCAAAAAGGACAGTTATTACTGGCTTAAAGATACCATTGAAAAAGGGCGGTTTGAAGTATAAGTGAGATTACATATAAACGGTGAAAAGTAATTTGAATAAATTTACTTTTCATCGTAAATGTATGTTATAATTAGACAAACCCTTTTACTGTGTTTTACTTTACTTGGACCAATCACTTTGCTCATTCGTGAGCAAAGTTTTTTTATTGTTTATTTTTATGCACACAAAAAGACAGACCCTGCAAGCAGGATCTGTCTATATAATCAGCTAAGATTATGCTTTTTGAACGTTAGTAGCTTGGGGTCCACGTTGACCTTGTTCTACTTCAAAAGTAACTTCTTGGCCTTCATCTAAAGACTTGAAGCCTTCACTTTGGATAGCTGAGAAATGTACGAATACATCGTCTCCGTTTTCGCGTTCGATGAAGCCGAATCCTTTTTCTGCGTTAAACCATTTTACTTTACCTTGTTCCATTTTTGTTGCCTCCTAGTGCTTTCACACATTGTATTACTATCCTTGCTCTCAGTGAACAACGAGACGAAAAGTTAAACTTTTTGTTTTCATTTCTACCGGACAAAAATAATTCTTCTTAAGAATAACATGGATTGTTCTAAAAAGCAAATCAATCAATTATTAATAAGATAGATAGGTATACAGGCTTAAGTTATTTCTGTCGAAAATAGAGGATTTATATGGCTTAACATGGAAGTCAATTAGAAAGATTATCATTCTTCGTAGAGCAGGCAGCAATCTAGGAGGTGAATGGAAAAGGTACGGTTAATTGATATCATTCGTTCTTTTATATTTACGAGTAGAAAGAGATGACTAAATATTAGGGGGAAATGACCATGATGAAATTTCTACAAAAAATCGGCCGTTCTTTAATGTTGCCGGTTGCTGTTCTGCCGGTTGCTGCGATTTTGATGGGTATTGGTTATTGGATTGATCCGAATGGCTGGGGGTCAGGGAATGCATTGGCGGCTTTCCTTATTAAAGCAGGATCTTCTATTTTAGACCATATCCCTATCCTTTTTGCCGTCGGTGTCGCACTTGGTATGTCTAAGACAAAAGATGGCTCTGCAGCCTTAAGCGGACTTGTTGCCTTTTTAGTTGCAACAACACTTTTGGCACCGGATTCGGTAGCTATGTTAAAGGGAATTGAAGTAGAAAATGTAAATGCCGCGTTTGGGAAAATTGACAATGCGTTTGTAGGAATTATTTCAGGGTTGGTTGCAGCCTTCATGTTTAATCGCTTTAGTCACGTGAAATTGCCAGATGCACTCGCCTTTTTTAGCGGAAAACGACTTGTCCCAATCATGACCGCATTATCGATGCTTGTTGTCGCCTTATTGTTATTCTTCATATGGCCGGTAGTTTATACAGGACTTGTTAATTTTGGAGAATTAATTAGTAAATTGGGTGTACTAGGAGCGGGTCTGTACGGATTCTTTAACAGGCTGTTAATTCCAACAGGTTTGCATCATGCGTTGAATGCTGTGTTCTGGTTTGATTTAATTGGGATTAATGATATCGGGAACTTCTGGAAGGGAGAAGGCACAAAAGGTGTTACAGGTATGTATCAAGCAGGTTTCTTCCCTATAATGATGTTTGGCCTTCCGGCTGCCGGATTAGCTATGTATCATACAGCAAAAACAGCAAAGAAAAAGCAAACTGCTTCCTTAATGCTTGCAGCAGGCTTTGCTTCATTCTTTACAGGTGTAACGGAGCCGCTTGAATTTGCCTTCATGTTCCTAGCTCCACTGCTCTATTTAGTTCATGCAATTTTGACAGGCTTGTCCTTAATGATTGCAGCTTTCTTCCATTGGACAGCAGGCTTTGCTTTTAGTGCTGGTTTTATTGATTATTTCTTAAGCTTTAATCTGCCACTTGCCAATCAGCCGTATATGCTCCTTGTTCAAGGTTTAGTGTTCGCAGTAATCTATTATTTCTTATTCCGCTTCTTAATCGTGAAGTTCAATTTAATGACACCAGGAAGATCAGATGATATGGATGAAGAAGAGGTTGTTCTAACTAACAATGCTGTTTCTTCAAGTAATAAATATGCTGATATGGCAGCTGAAATCTATGTAGGCTTAGGGGGTCGCGATAATATTACTGCCATAGATAATTGTGTTACTCGTTTGAGAATTGAAGTGAAGGACATGGATGTAGTTGACCAAAGAAAAATCAAAGCAACTGGTGTACCAGGTATTAATATTGTCGGTCCTCAAAGTATACAAGTAATCGTTGGTACGCAAGTTCAATTTGTAGCAGATGAGATGGAAAAGCTTCATAAATAGAGAAAGAATCAAAAAAAGTCGTTCCTTATACAGGGACGACTTTTTCTTTGTTATAAATCATTCATGTCTATTTTGATATTACTAGATTACAACTTAAACTCTTGACTTAAACTTCTATTATCCATATTATATTTACATAACACATAGACTTACTTGGTTTTAAAGAAGGAGAGAAAACTAAATGATACAAATGATCCTTACTGGTTTACTTTGTGGAGCTTTACTTGGTTTCGTTATGCAACGAGGCCGTTTCTGTCTCACAGGTGGATTCCGGGATATGTATATAGCGAAAGATAATCGCATGTTTTATGCATTGTTAATTGCGATAGCAGTTCAAAGTATTGGTGTTTATACCTTAATCCAAATGGATGTTATTCAATTTTCTACAGGTGCCTTTCCTTGGGTTGCAGTAATTATTGGTTCTTTTGTATTCGGTATTGGCATCATCCTTGCCGGCGGCTGTGCCACTGGGACATGGTACCGTGCTGGTGAAGGTCTGCTGGGCAGCTGGATGGCGCTTGCTGGGTATATGCTGATGAGTACGATTATGAAATCAGGACCATTAACACCTGTAAACGAATCGATTTCATCAGTTGTTCTTCCAAAGAATTCAATTGCTGATACAACAGGAATTTCTGTCTGGGTCTTCATCGCTATTTTTACAGCTATTGTTGTCTGGATTATTAGTAGAGAATTAAGAAAGCCGAAGATTGTAATCCCTTCAATGAAGCCGAAGCGGACCGGGATAGCGCATTTGTTATTCGAAAAACGCTGGCATCCATTCTTCACGGCTATGTTGGTGGGATTAATTGCGATCCTAGCTTGGCCGCTTAGTGAAGCTACAGGCAGAATGTCAGGATTAGGGATTACTACGCCTTCTGCCAATATACTTCAATACTTAGTAACGGGTGATGTATCTATTATTAACTGGGGAGTGTTCCTTGTTCTAGGGATTTTCCTTGGTTCATTCATTGCAGCAAAAGGAAGCCGAGAGTTCCGCTTTAGAATGCCTGATGCTAAAACTGGAATTACGAGCTTTATCGGCGGAATCCTAATGGGCTTCGGCGCTAGCCTAGCAGGCGGTTGTTCAATTGGTAATGGTTTAGTTATGACAGCGATGATGACTTGGCAGGGATGGGTATCCCTAGTCTTCATGATTTTAGGAACATGGACTGCATCGTATTTTGTCTTTATACGACCAAATGTGAAAAGGAAAACGGCAGCTGCACAATCAGCTGTTACTACAGCTTAGGAGGAAGAAAATATGCAAAAAACACTAGAAGTAATGGGAATGGTTTGTCCGTTTCCTTTAGTAGAAGCAAAAAATGAAATGGAATTTCTTAGTTCAGGTGATGAATTAGTCATTAATTTTGACTGTACGCAAGCGACAGAAACTCTGCCGCGCTGGGCTGCGGAAGCAGGACATACAGTAACTAATTATGAACAACTAGATGAAGCGTCTTGGACGATCACTGTAACAAAAAAAATAATTTTAACACGTTGGCTCCAGTCTTCTTACTGGAGCCATTTTTTTAATTGTAAAATGGTGGTATATGTACCATAGGGGGTATTATAAGCCTGAAAATAGGCTTCAGACAGGAATAAGAGACCTCCAGACGGGAATAAGCCCATCGCAGACGGGAATAGCTAGTTGTGATCGAAAAAAATCAACAAAATACCCTTCCTGGGTCCACGCCAAAAAGAAAAGAGTGTCATTTTAAACAAACAATCTAAGAATTGTATACCCGTTGGGGGATTTTCGTCTCGTGGAGGACATCAGACGGGAATAAGCCGTTCAAGAGTCGACTTTTTGTCCGGATGCCCCCTGGTAAAACTAAATTACTGATAATATTAAAAAGGGGACAAATAACGATGAAATCCATATATAGTGAAATCTTTCAATTCAGGGGTACACATTATGACTTTGGATATAGGCAGGGGAAAAGGCTGAAGAATTCATTTTCAGTGAAAAATCGTGAAAATCAATGGAAGGTGCGGTTACCAAGATTTACGATAAAACCAGACGAAGTTAAACAAGCACTTATCGCTTTTGCACCTGGAGTTTGGGAGGAACTGCTCGGTTTGCAGGAGGCTCTTGAGTGGCCTATTGATAGAGTTTTACAGGAATTTGGCGGGTATCGACTGAACTATGTTCATTCTGGCTGTTCGATTTTAACGGGATCTGATTATTTAATTCGTAATTATGATTATCATCCGAAAACGTATGAAGGCCGTTATACTTTATTTCAACCAAGCGATGGGGGATATGCCATGATTGGTCCAAGCCAGAGGGTAACGGGACGAATGGATGGGATGAACGAAAAGGGACTTGCGATGGGCTACAATTTTATGAATCGAAAAAATCCTGGAGATGGCTTTATTTGCTGTATGATTGGCAGATTGATTTTAGAATCGTGTGCAAGTGCTCATGAAGCGGTCGCCATGCTAAAGGAAATCCCGCATCGACACTCTTTCAGCTATGTAGTTCACGATCAAATTGGAACAAGTCATGTAATCGAAACATCACCACGTGGGGTGGAGGTCCGTCAATCACAAGCATGTACGAATCATTTTGAAATCATGGAACATGAAAACCGCCGGCACCTTATTGATTCAAAACGAAGACTTGAAATTTTACAGCAAGAAACTATTACTGAAGCCCATGTGGCCTTTCGGCTATTAAATGATACGGACAAAGGGATTTTTTCTGATTTATACAGCAGTTGGGCAGGAACGATACATACTTCGGGCTATCTTCCTAAGGAAAGGAAGGCCTGGTTTGCCTTAGGTGGTGATCAGCACCCCGTGGAATTTGATTTTGCACATTGGCTTAAAGGCAACGATTTAAAAAGGGAAAAAGTGACCGGTGAAGTCGATACAGACCAGCCATTTTTACATATGGAAAAAGCAGATTGGTTTCAATGAGAAGAGCGCGCTGGGAGTAACTAGATATTTAAGAAGGGAATATAAGCTAAACAGAGAATACCTATATAGATATAATGCCGCCCTTCGCGGGTAAAGGTTGTGATAGAAATGAAAAACGAGGATGAATACTACAGACAGGTCGAGCTGCTTGCTGGTCAACTTGATTTGACTAAACCAAGAATTGTCTTGTCATATGGAGTGAACATTCAGGCGAAAATGCTGCCGTTTACACGTCAGATGCTTGAACAAATTCAGTCTAAGAAGGTCAATCAAACGGGTGAAGTCATTAAGGGTTTGATGCGGCTGATTAGTGAGCTGGGACAAGATGAGGGGATGAAAAATCAATCTTTTCTCAGAAGAGTGTTTAAAAAGAATGATTCTCTGACCCGACAGTTGGTTTCTTATCAAAAAGCGAGTGCAGCTGTTGAACAAGCCCGAGTAAAGTTGGATCGGAATAAAAACTTTCTATTGGCAGATACACTACTATTAAACCGACTTTTTACTCAGAATAATGAGTTGTACCATGAACTGAATGTTTATTTGACAGCAGGAGAGCTTAAACGGCAGGAGTTAATTCGTCCTCTGCCCGAACAAGAACATATCGAGGACGAATTTGTAAAACGTCAAGAAGCAGAACAGCGGCATCATATAGTTGAAGTTCTTGATAAGCGTTTATATGACCTTAGAGTCAGCATTGAAATTACAAAACAGAATTCAGTTTTAATTAAGCTGATTCAAGGTACAAATGAACGGCTTATCGAGAAAATCCAATCCTCCATCTTAACATCCATACCGCTATGGCGGAATCAAGTAGCCCTAACCATGGCTAATCTTCAAAATCAGGAAATTATCAGCGCTGCTGAAAAAATAATATAGAACAGCAAAATAAAAAGGTACTAGAAACGCAGAAACAGTTGCTTAAAGGGATGCGAGAAGTGATAGATATTCAACAAGATAGTCATACAAAACGCACTCAAGCTGAAAAAGAGCTATCATCGTTCATGCTAGAAGAAAATGAGATGTGACGTATGTATAAAGTGATGATTGTTGAAGATAATGTTACGAACGATTATAGGCGTGTTTTAAAGAAGTGGAACTTTGAATTAATGATTGGTGAAGCATTCGATCAGGTAGACAAGTTAGTGGATAGTAACTTACCGAGTTTCGATAGTTTTTATTGGTGTGAAAGAATAAGAAAGTTTTCCGATGTCCTAATCATCTTTATATCATCTCGTGATGGATGTCCGAGGGATGATTTAATTCAAGAGCCCTTTTCCCTTGAATTTTGAGTTGCAAAGATTCTGGCTGTTTTGCGGCGCAGCAACCGATCCATTAAAAACGATCAGTTCTTTTCCATAATCGTTAAAATACCTTTACCGCCTATATCAATCGTTGATAATAGATATAACAATGTAGACTTCCCCGATCCCGATGGCCCCATTATTCCATTAAAATTACCTCCAATTAATTATTTTTGTCCCATATATCTTTCTAACCCCTTCTGTAAACAATCCCCGGTTTCCATACTCCTTTAACGGCTGCACGAGACAACTTTGATTTTCTTTTAACAATAAGTAATTATGGTTAAATCTATCATAAGTTTTCCTTGCATTTTCTGAGTGAATCTTACATTTTTGTCATAATCAGATGGTTCAAAGAATAGTAGTTTTAAAGGATCCTTGTGTGTGGATAGTCTGGCCGTTTTAAGAAGAAAAGATTTGTCAAATTTTTAGTGAACTCCAATAGAGATTCACGTGTAATTACTGTATAGTAAATAGTAGTAAAAGGAATTAAAGGAGTGAAGAAAATGTATCTCACAATTCAAGAAACTGCAGACTATTTATCACTCCCAAAAGAGTATATTGAAAGTCTTATTATGCAAAAGAAAATACGTACTGTTCATGATGGAGAACAGTTGTTGATTTATAAAGATCAATTTAAAACACATTTAGAACAGCTTGAAAAGTATAAGATTTTGGCTGAAGAATGGGCGAATGAGCCAATTCCAGAGGATCTGGATATTAAGGACGAGGATTAACAAAGTAAAGGGTGAGTATTTTAGAATGATAAAAAAGGTTGGTTTGGTTGTTGATGTAGAAACCACAGGTCTAAGTCCAAAAACTGATGAAATGGTTGAAATTGCGGTAAAATTATTTACCTTTGACCAAGATGGCCAAGTGTTGGATATCATAGATGAGGATGCTTATCTAAGAGAGCCGCTCTCTGCTTCAGCACGAAGAAACTATGAACAGGCATACCGTGTTCATGGAATACCATTTGAAGAAGTAGAAGGGAAAAGTTTTTATGATGTTAAGCTAAAAACTTACTTTCATCGGGCGGATGTCATATTTGCTCATAACGCATCTTTTGACCGCAGTTTTATTTATCAGATGTATCCTGAGGTGAATGATCTATCATGGCACTGTACAATGAGAGGCGTGCCATGGAAGGAATATGGTTTCAGCAATAGTAAACTATTAACCTTATTACAAGCTCACTATATTACGGACTATCAGTCGCATCGAGCAATGGATGATATCACCAACTTGCTAGAGTTAATGAAACAGCATGCGCCTAATGGAAAAACATATTTACAGCAGGTTTTGACAAAGGGACCAATGAGGAAGTATCAACCAGTCTTAAAAGAAAAAAATAAGTCGTTCATTTAAGGAATGTGAAAGTGCAAGGAAATTAATTTCTAGTTCGTTTCTTACAAAGTGTGTAAGATAGATCATATAGGAAATAATGATGATGTAAGATTTGGGATAGGAGATAAAGAAGGGATATGACTGAAATCTGGAATTACTTACATAGTAAAGGTTTTTCAAGACTAATTACGCTGCTGATTTTAATTGTATTTTTATATAGTATTGGCAATATGATTCATTTGCTTTTGTTTACCTTTATTTTTACCTTCCTAATGGGAAGGCTCCAAAAATTTATTTACCTTCAGTTAAATAAATATATTAAAGTCAATCAAAAGGTAGTAATTAGTATCATATATATAATCCTTGTTTCAGCTCTTGGGATTGTTTTATATAAATACTTGCCGGTTATTACACTTCAACTTACCGAGTTAGTTACCCAAATAGCTCATTTCTATATGAATCCCCCAGATATACCGGTAATTCACTTTATTATTGATACGCTTAATAAACTGAATTCTCCGTTAGATATACCAAAACAGTTTGGGAATATATATAATTACTTAACTGACATCGGTAAACTGGGACTACAAATATTCTTATCTCTTTTGCTTAGTTTATTCTTCTTACTGGAGAAGGATAAGATTGCTCGTTTTACTGCTAAATTTAAATATGGGAAATTTAGTGATTTCTTTATTAACATCGAGCATTTTGGCAGTAAATTCATTAACTCATTCGGTAAGGTTATTGAAGTTCAATTTTTAATTGCTTTGACAAATGCGATACTATCCATAATTTTCTTAGCGTTAATGGGATTCCCACAATTAATTGGACTAGGAATTATGATTTTTTTCCTAGGTTTAATACCGGTTGCTGGTGTGATTATTTCATTAATACCGTTGTCAATGATAGCCTTCAGCATTGGCGGAATTACGAAGGTCCTTGCTGTTTTTATCATGATTGTAGTCATTCATGCCCTTGAAAGTTATATCTTGAATCCTAAGTTCATGTCAGCTAAAACAAATTTACCAACATTCTTTACTTTATGTTCTGTTGTTCTC
>NZ_AJTN02000249.1 GCF_000305495.1 Peribacillus psychrosaccharolyticus ATCC 23296
GAAAAATGTTTTGAAGTGCTTAAATAACTTACACCTCTTACCTGCCCGTTAAAGGGCGTTGATTATGTGTATTAATAACAATATCTTGGAAGGCATTTCTGCCGCATACACAGAATACTTCCTCACTTTTTAGCAGTACATGGCAGTGCAGGCAATACTTCTTTTTCATATAGCTCAACTCTTTTCGTAGGTTCTGTATATATGATATTCAGAAAAAAAAAAGAGTTGCAGCAATGTGCAACTCTTTTTTCTATGATGCTTTTTGGACCGTCGCTAGTTGAGTTTGTTTTGTGCTTGGAATAATGTTAAATAAGATATTTAAAACGATTGCTGTCATACTTCCAGCTACAATGCCATTGCTCGTGAGAATTTGCATACTTTCTGGCAATTGGGCAAACAACGAAGGGACCACCGTAACCCCCATGCCCATTCCTACTGAACAGGCAATAATTAATAGGTTCTCTTGCGAAGAAAAATCTACGGTACTGAGCATCTTTATCCCATATGCAAGCACCATCCCAAACATGGCAACCATGGCACCGCCTAGAACAGCTGACGGTATGACGGTTGTGAATGCACCAATTTTCGGCACTAGGCCAATCAGTATAAGCATCCCGCCAGCCGTATAAATAACATTTTTACTTTTAACACCTGATAACTGAAGCACCCCGACATTTTGGGAGAAGGCTGTATAAGGAAACGAGTTAAATAATCCACCGAGTATTGTCGCTATCCCTTCTGCACGGTATCCCTTTGATAAATCCTCTTCGGTTACTTCTTTTTCACAGATGTCACCGAGTGCATAATAAACACCTGTTGACTCAACAAGACTTACGATGGCAACCAATGTCATGGTAAGGATTGCCGAAACATTAAACGTCGGCATCCCGAAGTAGAAGAGATGAGGGATATGCATCCATGAGGCATCACTGACAGCCGCAAAGTTAACTTTCCCCATTAATACCCCTGCTGCAGTTCCACAAAGAATCCCTATTAAGATCGCAGCAGACCGAATAAACCCATTGAAAAATTTATATAGAAATAGAATGAAAAGTAAAGTACCAAACGCAAGTGTGAGGTTTTCAACCGATGCAAAATCAGCCGCTCCCTCTCCACCAGCCATATTATTCATGGCTACTGGGATGAGGGTAATTCCAATAATCGTAACGACTGATCCCGTCACAACTGGCGGGAAAAATCGAGCTAACCGACCAAACCATTTACTAATAATAACGACAATTAACCCCGAAACAAGAATGGCCCCGTAAATAGAGGTAATCCCGGATTGCTTACCAATAGCAATCATCGGTAAGACGGCCGTAAATGTACAGCCGAGCACAATGGGAAGACCTATACCTGACACTTTGTTTTTCCAAACCTGCAGAATTGTCGCAATTCCACACATAAAGATGTCAATAGAGATCAAGTAGGTTAATTGTTCAGAAGATAGCTTTAAGGCACTTCCGACAATTAAAGGAATTATAATGGCACCCGCATACATGGCTATGACATGCTGAAATCCAAGAGCAGCTATTTTTAACGGTGATTTATTCATAAGCTGTTACCAAGCTTTCTTCAACAAAGGTAATGGATCCTTGTTGTAATGCTTGAATTCTTGCTAAAGATTCGACACGAACTCCCTGCTTTCGAAGTTGTGCGCCGCCGTCTTGGAAAGCTTTCTCAATCACAATCCCTATTCCTTGTACGGAAGCTCCAGCTTTCTCACAAATCTCCATTAATCCGAGCGCCGCTTGTCCATTCGCCAGAAAATCATCGATAATCAACACCCGGTCACCTGATTCAATATAGTTCGTTGAAACGGTTATCGTATTTGTTTCTTTTTTAGTATAAGAATATACCGTTGCCGTCAGTAGTCCTTCTGATAGTGTCAGAGATTTCTTTTTTCTAGCAAAAATCATTGGAACGTTTAATTCTAAGGCAGCCATTAGGCCCGGTCCAATACCAGAGGATTCAATTGTTAAAACCTTCGTAATCCCTTCCTCATTAAATCGTTCTGCAAACTCCTTTCCAATTTCCTTCATTAAGACAGGGTCCATTTGATGATTTAAAAACGAGTCCACCTTTAATATTTGATCGCTGAGCGCTAAACCTTCTGCTTTGATTTTGTCTTTTAAAAGCTGCATTTTTTATTCCTCCTATATAAACTCATTAAATACATAAAAAAGCCCGGAAGATCTTGCTTACTCTGACTAAAGAGTAAAGCAATATCTCCCGGGCTATCGTGAAGAAACAGCAAATAACACAGCTGTCCTTACTAGTAGACGGAATAGTACTGCTTACCCATAGTCAGATTATTTACGGTAATCCGGTAGAAACTTGCAGGCCATATCCCTGCTATTATATGAGTAAAACTATGACGAAAAATAATATAGTTGAATTATAACAAGATTTATCTCCTTTGAATAGACCAAAAACGTTATTTTTAGATAACTTCCTCATAATTTCTAAATGGTATTCTGACTTCATCCCTTTTTTAATAAAAATCGTTAGTCAAAACGTCCTCTTCACAAACCATTCACAGAAAGTTCATTTATCGTCACATTTAAATTGGTAAATAAGTCCTTGCCTAAAGCTTTACCCTATTTCCACAGTGTTAACAGGATCATTGAACACTTTGTGACTTTGTTAAAAAATGCTAGTTTCTATCCAGTTCTTTTGTATGATGAGAAAGTACTCATACCATTTAACTAGTTCAGAAGGGAGTGAAATCCATGCCGTCTCCTCAAGTAAAAAACAAAAAAAAGATATCAATTAAAGAGGATTCCACATTAAAAGGAACATTTGCTGCCGTTATGATTTTAGGAGCCATTATCGTCATTACCTGGGCTAGTGTTTATTTCTTATATGTAGGACGTCTTTAGGAACAAAAAGGGGGAAAAATCATGCATATGCATAGGTTTGAAAAAATTTGGCTTATTTTCGGAGTTGGGGCACTCCTTCTATTTTTAACCGTTTTAGGAGTAAGCGCATTCTATCTAGGCAACCAGCCGCCAAGCTGTTTAGTAACGATCGATCCTGAACAAGTAGACACAACTGCACCATTTAATAAACCAGGATTGAATAAAGTGGAAGGAAAGGACTGGGATTATGAGCTCGTTTATGTCGCTTCCGCCTTTTCCTATAATCCTGTAAAAGTTGAAGTTCCGTTAGGCTCCACGGTCAAGGTTATGGCGACTACCAAAGACGTAATACATGGATTTGAAGTAACTGGAACAAACATTAATATGATGCTTGAGCCCGGATATGTCAGTGAATATGTCGCAAAGTTTGATAAAGCGGGCGAATTCCTGATTATTTGTAACGAATATTGCGGAGCCGGCCATCATATGATGAGCTCCAGAATCGAGGTCGTTGAAAAATGAACAAACTCTCTGTAACTACCAAAGTTGATCCACGTGATGCTAAACTTTCCATGGCACATTTCCATGTCGCTTTTATCGCATTGGCACTAGGAGGTTTTGCAGGTTTGCTGCAGGTCTTAGTTCGTTCTGGGACATTCGAACTTCCTTTTGGTATTACTTACTATCAAGTGTTAACCGTACACGGTGTTTTACTTGGCCTTATATTAACAACATTTTTCATTATTGGTTTTCAATTTGCTGCCATCAGCAGGACCGCTGGCACTTTATCGAATAAAGCTAGGTTGATCGGTTGGATTGGTTTTTGGACTATGACACTCGGTACCGCAATGGCTGCTACAATGGTGTTATTAAATGAAGCCTCTGTTTTATTTACCTTTTATGCACCTCTAATGGCGCATCCAATTTTCTATATTGGATTGACACTTGTTATTGTCGGAAGCTGGCTATCCAGCGGAGCAATGCTTTCATCTTATATAGGATGGCGTAAACAAAACCCTGGTAAGGTCAGCCCACTGTTAAGTTTCATGGTTGTGGTTAATACCTTGTTATGGCTGGTTGCGACGATTGGTGTCGCTGCTACTGTCTTATTCCAAATGCTTCCGTTATCACTAGGAATGGTTGATTCAATAAATGTATTGGTCAGCAGAACGTTATTTTGGTATTTCGGTCACCCACTCGTTTATTTTTGGTTGTTGCCAGCTTATATGTGCTGGTATGTGGTTATTCCAAAAATTATCGGCGGGAAAATTTTCTCTGATTCATTAGCACGAATGTCCTTTATCCTATTCTTGCTTTTCTCTATTCCAGTCGGTTTCCATCATCAGCTTACCGAACCTGGGATTGATCCAGCGTGGAAATTCCTACAGGTTATCTTAACCTTTTTAGTGGTCATTCCATCTCTTATGACGGCATTCTCTATGTTTGGAATGTTTGAAAACTATGGTCGTTCTAAAGGAGCAAAAGGATTATTCGGCTGGTTTAAGAAACTGCCGTGGGGAGATGCTCGATTTGTCGTTCCGTTCATCGGGATGGTTGCTTTCATCCCAGCAGGTGCAGGAGGTTTAGTTAATGCATCTAACCAATTAAATCAAGTGATTCATAATACCATTTGGGTAACGGGTCACTTCCATTTAACACTTGCAACATCCGTTGTTTTAACCTTTTTCGGAATTGCTTACTGGTTAATTCCACATTTAACAGGTCGTGTGTTAACGAAAAAAATGAACAAATTGGCTATTATCCAAGCCTGTGTTTGGGCCATCGGTATGACCTTTATGTCAGGTTCCATGCACCTTGCTGGACTGCTTGGAGCTCCACGACGCTCTTCCTATTCTACGTACGGGGATTCCCAAACAGCGATTGACTGGATTCCCTATCAAATAGGTCAAGCAATTGGCGGATCTATTCTATTTATCGGAATTATTCTTGTTCTCATCATCTTTATTAATCTTTCATTCTTTGCACCAAAAGGTGAGCAAGAATTCCCAATTGGCGAAATGGCTGAAGAGGCAGAAAAGACACCAATGGTATTTGAGAATTGGAAGATTTGGATCGGTTTGACCATCGTTCTTATCCTATTCGCTTACACCATTCCATTTATTGATATGATACAAAATGCACCACCAGGCTCAAAAGGGTATAAATTTTGGTAATTAACATTGAAAAAAGTGCTTAAACTTTCCGTTTAAGCACTTTTTTTGCGTTCTGCTATCCTTGAATACAAAAAGCAGCAGGCACTTTGCCCGCTGCTCATTTTTAATCAAGCTGATAAATTTGACTGTATTTCTCTTCAAGGTAGCTGATCAGGTAAGCTGCATTTAACCCCTCACCAGTTGTAGCTTGAAGAATTTCAAGTGGTTTTTTTGTGCTGCCGTATTGATGAATATGTGTATTGAGCCAAGTTCTAATCGGTGTAATATCACCTTTTTGTAAATATGCATCAAAGTTTGGCAGCTCTTCTGTCATCGTATGCTTGATCTGTGCTGCATACATATAACCTAATGCATAGGATGGAAAATAACCGAAGCTGCCATCTGCCCAGTGGATATCCTGTAGGATTCCTTCTGCATCATTTCTCGGTGTAATGCCTAGGTATTCTTGATATTTCTTATTCCAAGCATCCGGGAGGTCCTTAACTTCTAAGGTTCCACTAAACAACTCTTTCTCTAATTCATAGCGAACCATGATATGTAATGGATAGGTCAGTTCATCAGCATCCACCCGGATAAACGACGGTTTAGATTCATTAATTCCCCGGTAGAAGTCCTCTAATGATACATCTGCAAATTGTTCAGATGCATATTCTTTTAGTACTGGATATTGTTTCTCCCAGAAATGAATATTCCGACCGATAAAGTTTTCAAAAAATAGTGACTGTGATTCATGAATTCCCATCGATGTTCCTGTATCAAGCAATGTCCCGGTTAATTCTTTTGATATGTTTTGCTCATAAATGGCATGTCCGCATTCGTGAATGCTGCCAAAAACAGCTCCGCGAAAATCATTTTCATCATAACGTGTTGTGATTCGGACATCTCCTCGATTAATTCCTGTTGCAAACGGATGAACTGTCTCATCCAAACGCCCTGCCTCGAAATCATAGCCAAGCTGCTGAAGAATATTCAGACTGAACGCTTCCTGGTCCTCTTTTGAGAAATGAGTATATAGGAATGATGTCTCAGGCTTATGATTACTTTGAGCAATTCTTTGTACTAATGGGACAATCCGTTCACGAAGCTCTCCAAACACTCTATCCAAAATCTCGACTGTCATGTCTGGTTCATATTTATCCAATAGGGTGTTATAAGGATGATCCGTATATCCCCAATAGTCAACAAATTTCCGCGTATATGAAACCATTTGTTCTAAGTATGGTTCATAAATCGAAAAATCGTTCTTTTCTCGAGCTTCCATCCAAGCACTTTCAGATTTAGATTGTAAGATTACAAATTCCTTGTATTCATGTGCCGGGATTTTCTTGTTACGATCGTATTCTTCCCTACTCTTTTCAATCATGATTTTGGTCGTCGCAGACAATCCGTCGGTTGAGGTGAGCAAGGTTATGAACCTGCCCATTTCTTCGCTCGTTGACAGCTGAAATACCTCTGCTGCTAACATACCGATTACTTCAGACCGTTGTGCTGTTCCTTTAGCAGGAGCACCTGTCCGTAAATCCCAAAAAATGACCGCTAATGCTTCGTTATACGCGGCAATTTTTTTCACATACTCTCGATATGCTGTTTCTACGTTTATTTGTTCAGCCATTTATTTACCCCCCTATTGTTTACTCTTGGATTTTACCATATTTTTTCAGAATTGAGACAGGAAGATGAAAAGAAAAAAACCGAGGAAATCCTCGGTTTTAGGGTGCAGTAGGTAAAACAGCAATTATTTTAGATAGTGTATCCTCAGTTAACTGTTTATCTGTCAGTATATGAATCGAACCTGAATCATCACTTGTACGGATTAACCGGCCGATTCCTTGTCTTAATCTAAGCAGCATATACGGAAGATCAACCTGTTCAAATGGCTGATCAGCTGCTTGACGTTTTGCTTGGAAAACTGGATCATGCGGCGGGAACGGCAGTGAGAAGATGATTACATTTTTCAATGAATCACCTGGTATATCAAGCCCCTCCCAAAGGTGATAAGAAAGAAGCACCGATTCTTCGTTTGTTTGGAATTTTTTCACCAGTTCACTAATTTCTTCGTCGCCTTCATAATAGAATGGAAACTCAGTATCCTTCGCATGCTTTTTAAACCAAAGCAGTTCTTCCTTCGATTGGAAAAGCACGAGTGTTCTGCCGCCATTATCACGAATACTATTCATGCTGTAATCTAATTTATCTATTTGGTTTCCTGATTCAAATACTGGTATAGAAAGATCCATAACCTCATCATACTCAAACGGAGATGATACAGAAAAACTGCTGTAGTCCTTGATACCCAAGCTTTCAGCCAGATAGTCAAATGACTTATTATCAGAGAGTGTTGCGGAAGAAAAAATATAAGGCATTTTCTTTGAAAACACTTCTTCTCCAAGAATATCCTGAACAAGCCGTGGCATGATAACCAGCGTTTTAGTATCTTGATTTTCTTCAAACCAGGTGACCGCCTGACGGTTCTTCAAGAATAATGATAATGAATAGCCAAGCTGTTCTAGGTATTCCTCAGTAACCTTTAAATCATAATCATTAATTGTATAAAGCTCAGCTTCAAACACAAGACTCTCTTCAAGCTCTTCCACCTTCTTGTGGAGTTTGCCTGCTAAAGAGATGATGTCATCTGATTCAGGAATTTCGTAACGATTTGATCCTTCGACAGGTATCGAAAGGACATCAAGCAAAGTAAAGAATTCCTCGTTTATATCGATTAAGTCTTCAATAATGTAAAGTGTTTCCTCACGAACTTGATTAGCCATTAATAATTCAAGAACATTAGCAAGCGCGGCTTCACTCACTTTATATGTTAATGCTTTTTGAGCTGAAATTTCTAGTAGATGTCCTTCATCAAACACGACACAGCTATGCTCCGGCAATAATGGAAGCTGTCCTTCACGTTTGCGTTTTTCTTTTGTCCACACATGTTCCATAAAGAAATCATGTGAACAGATAATCAGGTCCGTTGACTTCCGATAATGGTCACGTGACAACGTTTGACCACAGCGATGCCGTTTATCACAGGTAAAACAGTTCTGCAGCTGATCCCAGCCGACTTTCGACCAATCCTCGTCATTTAAGTATGCATATTCTTTTCGTTCCCCATAAGGGCTATAAGAGGCCATTGAGCCATTGCCATAAACGAATTTTGGTAATTCATCATACACACGGTCAATTCCTTCAGAATCTTCATTTGTAACTGCGGTCTCTAATTTTTTTAAACAAAGATACTGATCATGATATTTCGCAAGTCTTACATCAATGTCGATTCCCAGCATTTCTTTGATCTTTTGAATGTCGCCTTCTTCTTTAACAAGCTGTTCAATCAATGTTTCATCCGCACAGGAGATAATAGCGGGCTTATTCGTATATCGAGCGTAGCACAGTGCGTAGAGCAAATAAACCAAGGTTTTCCCGGTGCCTACACCTGCTTCAGCAAACATTACCTCTTTATCTTTAAATGCTTTTTCAAGCTGAAAGGCCATAAAAATTTGTTCATCGCGGAGCTCAAAGCCTTTTTCTGGAAGAATGTCATAAAAAACATCCCCTATCCATTCTGAAAGCTTATCGTAAAAAGAATCTTCCTTGGTAACTGGAAAAGGCAGCGTTTGTAGCATCGTATTCTCCCCTTATCTATCGTCAAATAAAATATACCCGTTTCAATGCAAAATTACATTATCCCCTATTTTATATGCAGAGTCAAGGGAGAGTTGCCGAAAGCGAATGATTCATCATTCCATTTTTCCTGCAAATAAAAAAGCATAATGAAAGGGGCTAAAGATGCCTTTTCATTACACTAACTCTTTTCGTCTATTCCTGCCGATAAGAAGAAGTTCCTTGAAGATGGTAAGCGAGTGCATGATAAAAATTTTTTTCCGCCTCCTTCAACCCGTTAATCCCCTTCTCATTATGGACATCACCCCTTATACATTCGTAAGAAGAGGATAAAGCTTTCGTAATTCGGTAAAATTCATCGACCTTCGAATTCATAGACACGTCTCCTTTACACAACTATTGATATGAATCTAGTTTATGCTGAAACGCCTCTTCCTATACCTCGTTTAGGACAACTCAGAATATAATAATGAATCCGCGCAGGGTTTAAACGTGTCGCTTTGTTTGACGTTAAGAACACACCCTGACACTTAATTATAGCGGGGGTATATTCTCTATTTCCTTACCTTCTCAGCTGTTATTCCCGTCTGGGCAGGCATTATTCCCGTCTAAAAGAGGCTTAATCCCGTCTCGGCACTATTTTTAATCAATTAATACCTGAGGGGGTATCTTCACAGGGTCGAAGCAATCTTTCGATTACCCATTTTTAAGAACAGCAAATGTATCATTTTCCCGCCTTTGATCATTCTTTCCAAACCTCTTTTGTCTATGATAAAGGCAAAAAGCAGGCTCTTCTTTAGAAGAGCCTGCTTTTTTCTTTGCATATAATTAAGCTTTTTGAACGTTAGAAGCTTGTGGTCCACGTTGTCCTTGTTCCACTTCAAAAGTCACATCTTGACCTTCTTCAAGTGTTTTGAAACCTTCGCCTTGAATAGCTGAGAAATGTACGAATACATCGTCTCCGTTTTCGCGTTCGATAAAACCAAAGCCTTTTTCTGCGTTAAACCATTTTACTTTACCTTGTTCCATTTGTTATTTCCTCCTAGTGTGCTAACCACACATTCTATTACTATCCTTGCTCATTGTGATGATGAGGTAAAAAGTTTAGAAAACTTGTTTTTCCTTACATCCGAACAAAAATAATTCTCCTATAGAATAGCAGAAATGGGCACTTTTTGCAATACATTCGCACGAAAAAATTGGGAGGTTTTTTACATTTATTCACTTTTTTCAGTCTTGGAATTTCTTCCGATTTCCCCAGTACTGATAATAATCTGTACGGATAAAACCATTGAAAAGTTTCCGTTTCTTAGTAGCTTGTTTTCCAAACAGTAATTCAAAGTCTGGATGAGATGTAATAATATAAATAGACCAAGTATCTAGATCACGGAAAACACGGCCCATATCTTTGTAAATTTGTTCTACCTCTAATTCCTCACCAATTCGTTCACCATATGGAGGGTTCCCAACAATAATCCCAAAATCTTTTTTAGTTGTGAAGTCACTTACCTGCATCTGTTTGAATTGAATTAAATCTCCAAGGCCCGCCTCAAAACTGTTATTTTGGGCGATTTCCACAAGTTTATGATCAATGTCGTATCCTGAGATATCCAAGTACTGATCATAGTCTGCAAGATCCTCGGCTTCTAGTCGAGCTTGTTCCCAAACCTTCTTATCAAACCATCCCCATGTTTCACTCAAGAAGTCACGATTAAAGCCTGGAGCTATGTTTTGACCAATCAACGCAGCTTCGATTGGAATTGTACCAGATCCACAGAATGGATCAACGAAAGGCTTATCTGGATGCCAGCTGGTCAACATAACCAATGCTGCGGCCAGCGTTTCTTTAAGCGGAGCTTCACCTTGACCAGTTCTGTAACCTCGACGATGCAGGCCTGTACCGCTTGTATCAAGCGTAATGGTCGCGATATCCTTTAAAATCGATACTTCAATTTTAAATAACGGTCCCGTTTCTTCCAGCCAAGAAACCCTTTTATAATGTGTCTGTAACCGATCAACAATCGCTTTTTTAACGATTGCCTGACAGTCAGGAACGCTAAACAAAGTCGATTTAACCGACTTCCCGCTTACAGGAAATTCTGCATCTACCGGCAAAAAATCTTCCCAGTTTAATGCCTTTGTATTTTCAAATAAATGATCAAAGGTCTTCACTTTAAATTCTCCAACCTTAATCTTTATCCGGTCTGCTGTACGAAGCCATAAATTTGAACGGGCAATCGCCGTCATATCACCCTTGTACATAATTTTCCCGTTTTCTACTTCACATTCGTATCCTAGTGCTCGTACTTCTTTTGCTACTATTGATTCAAGACCCATAGCTGAAGTTGCTATAATATCAAATTGTTTCATCGTTACACCAGCTTTCCTTCAAACCATACTCCCAAATTTGCAGTAAGCACATTTTCTGCTGGAGCAGGTTTTAATATCTTTCTATCCTGACACTTATCTTAGAACTGTGCTGTAATATACCAAAAACCAACAAGTTATGTATGACATCTATTATACCCTTTAATTCGACTGGGTATCTATTTCCTACTTAAAAAACAACTTATATACAAACAAAAACTCTCCTCGCTAAAGGAGAGCTGTGTTTGAGTTGTTTTGATATGAAAACGTTCTGTAAGCCATGTTTTGTTCCTCAGTACTGCGAACGGTGAATAATCACCTCGTACTTCGGTGGTAATCATCTATCTACAGAGAGCTAAGTCTCTGTCCTTCTCCTCGTTGAATTCCAAGGAAGAAAGCGCCCCTACCTTAATTTGGGTTTCTCGCTCGTGGGGTTTACCTCGTTCCACCCTTTTCATTTCTGAAAAGGCTACGTCACTGTGGCACTTTTATAGGTATTCACACCATATCCGAAGACTTAGGTGTTTTCCCTGCCGTCAGCAGTTAAACTGCTGCCCAAGCTTATTTTTTCACCAGGCACGAACACTACTGGCATCTCAGCCAGTGCGAGCATGGACTTTCCTCTACAATATAAAATATTGCAGCAATTACCCAAACGTTTTTCATAACATTAACTAGTATAATTCAGTTCGTGAAAAACATCAATGGTAAATGTTATTCACTTTTAAATAAAGACGTTCTTATTCGTACAGCTTACTTCCAAACACATGCTTTTCCAGATTAGACAGCCTTTTTAAAATATCAAAGTTGGTTGTACCCGGTGTTGCTGAAGGAGCTGCCTGGCTGCGGCGTGTTGATTCCTCTGCCAGTTTTTTTAATTTGGTATTCTCTTGACGTAAATCTTCAATTTCTTGATAAAATGCTTCATAATCCTTAATAACGAGATCTAAAAATTCATCAACATCTTCGGGCTTGTAACCCCTCATACCTGTTTTGAAATCTTTTTCTAATATGTCTTTCGCAGTCAATTTTATCTTATCAGCTTGCATAAGATTCACCTCAATACTTTCGCCATCGACTTTTTATTATTTTTTCAAATAAGCATACATTTGTCAACATTCTTCATTAAATATCATAAATCATTCAGCCCAGTTCTGCTCTTCCCCTGCTTGTTGAAGATCGTCGAAGGAAACTCGGAAGACTGGATAATCCCTGTATTCGCCCTGTTTCTTCGCCTCATTTAAGGCGAATTTCGGGCTTCCTTCTCTCTCTTCATCATAAAGCAGAAGCATTGCATCACTTTTTTTACAAGGTATTCATTTTTCATTTTTAACTGATGCGGACCTTCATAAGGCTTTTGGTAAATGGAACCAACAAAATCAGCTCGTCCAATAACGGATTCGTAATATTCTTTGTTATCTTCTTTCCAGGATTCCTCCTGATTTAGGTAGGGCGTAATCACACCAACCTGTGGTCTGCCGCCGAATTCTTCACGAAGCTCATAAGCTGTTTCAGCAGCCCATAGCTCTGTTCCCAGCTGGCCGGTGATAATGACCCATTCCAGTCCTTCTTCAACAAAAGGAGTCAGTCGCTGCTTAATCGCTTTTTTTATATATGTGACACCTTCATGGTCATTCTTAAAAATACCATATTCAAAGGGTTTATATCCAGTTATATACATCACTTTCATTTGATTCACTCCTATGTATAGGAACAAGGGCATAGCAGCCCTTGTATGCTAATTATAAGTTAAAAATGATGTGGTCTTGGCGGGCAGCAATGCTTATGCATAGGCATAGGCGGCGGGCTGCTGCAAATTAAATCTTGAGTGTAGCATTCGTTAACAACAGATTCAGAATGCGGGAAATAATGTTGATTTTGAATAATATGCTTATTTACAGTTGTATTATGAGTTGGGTGAACATACGGTACAACTGTTTTACTCACATTAGTATTTACTGTATTTTGAGTTGGTGAAACTTGTGCAGGTGCTACGTTTGTAGGACCTTGATTAACTGGTCCCATGCCGTAACCAGGTTGAGCTCCATAGCCCATCCCATAACTCGGCTGTTGTCCATACCCCATTCCCATTCCTTGTGAAGGCATACCATAACCTCCTGTTTGCGCACCCATTACTTGAGATGGTGCTGCAAAGCCTGCTCCTTGAGTCGGCGCTTTATAACCTTGGCTTAAAGATTGAGTTTGCTGTTGATACACATTAATTTTTTCCATAATAGCGAATATCCCCTTCCAACATATTTTTTATTTTACATTTACAGAATATGACAAGAAGGGCATTCATGTACTAGTCAATAAACCTATCTTTAAAATTAATCGCAGATTCTTGTTTAGATTGTTGAAATAAATAAAGGTCAAACCATCCTAAAAATAGAATGGGCTTAAACAGTTTATCAAGTCCTAGTCTCGGTTATCTGCCGATTGTTTGTCTTTTTCAAGATGTTCCTTAACTTGCTTTTTCTTCAATCGAATGAGCCTTTTATGAAGGTCCATAACGGAAGAGGATGAAATATCCATGGAGATGGGCAGCTCGGCGAATGCTTTTTCTACATACTCACAGGCTTTTGAATAATTCTTATACTGATGTTCGAAAAGCTTCGCACATTCTAGTGCCGCTTCTCTGCGGTGCTTACTACTCCCCTTTTCGCTGACCTCCTGCCAAATTTGGCAAGCACCATCGAAATCTTTTTCACGCTTTTTTTGAAAAGCAATTGCGTGCATGGCCGCTAAACGGTCTTCTTCTGTTCCTTCTTGGATAACCTGTTCATATGCCGCTATTGACTGCTTCTTTTCCCCAAGATATCCTAACCAGCGGGCAACTTCAAGCGATTCTTCTCCATATCCATCAGCTTGAAGAATTTGTCGGGATAAATGAATATACAGGGTAATTAATGATAAAACATCCAGCTCATTATGTTTGAGGACACCAAAGAGAATCTCCGGGTCTTGTCGTTCAACAAAATCAAAGTAAATTATGGGAGCTAAGTACCCAGGAATATCATCTTGACGGGAGAACCCAAGAATTTCGGATTCCACATTTGCTAATTTTACTCTTTCTAACTTGTTCTTCCATAGCCTTCTCGAAGCATGATACAAATCAAAATGTCCGAATTCGGGTAAAAGCGGTACATGATTCTTAATTAACGTGTGCTGCGTTTTAACTTGAGGCCAATCAAATGCCTTCCCGTTATATGTGACGAGCGTTTCATAATTAATTTTCTCTAAAAAACTATGATAAAATGGAACTTCGCTGCCCGGCTGTGGAAGAATATGCTGCCTGACAATCACTTCTTCACCGCTGAAAAAGGCGTAACCCAGTAAGAAAATAGACGTACCTGCACCAGCTCCTAGACCTGTTGTTTCTGTATCGAAAAAAAACAGATCTTCGCTGTTTAACCCTTTGGCTGACAGCGGGTGCTCGAGATTGCTTTCATTCCACAAGGATACGATTGTCTGAAAATCTGTAAAGGAATAGTTTCCATGTATAGTATCAATCGGATAACGCACCTCTCGTATTAAACAATACTGTTCATCGAGATAATAGGCTGTCGTATGATGCTCATTCCACTTTTCTATAAAAGGAATGTCTGTTGCTTGCGGCAATTGATTTACTTTTTGTACCGATGGTTTTTCCTCAATATTAAGATGACCCTTCATTCGGCTCAGCTTATTCTTCATCGACAAATCTATCTCACCTCTATATATTCAAGGCTTGTGTTGACCAGATCATTAAAACTGATCAAGCACCTCAATACTTCTTTGTTTAGCGCTTATCCCTTCGATTTCCGTACCAATACACGAAGGACAACCATCCTTACATGGACATTTTCGGATAAGGTTCTTTGCTGCTTCTTTTACTTGGTCAAATCGATTATACACATCTTCTGCCAGTCCAATTCCACCTGGATAATGATCATAAAGAAAAATAGTAGGTTTTTGAGTATGTGCTGCTTTAATCTGTGCAACAACATGAATGTCGTTACGATCACACATAACATGAACGGGTACCACATGCTGCAGTACATTAGAAATACCAAACAGCAGCTGCTCCAGGATTTTTTCCCCTAGAGTTTCATCGACTTCTTGTAATTCTAACCAAGCCGCACTCGTATGCAATTCCTCTTCCGGTAAGTAAATCGGGCCAGATCCTATATTTTCAAACGTAGACAACTTAATCTTTTTAAAAATGCTCGGTAATATATTAATCGAGACATCACCGTAATGTATAGATGATTTCTCTCTCTTTTTCGTTTTATCGATTTCTAACACCTTAAGCTGTACAGCGAGGTTCGCATCTGTATAGTATTCTACGTCTACTTGCCTAACGAACGCTTTTTTATGATCCCAGTCGAGCTTTTCAACCTGATACTGAACCCCTTCATGCAGGTATATGGCTTCGTCATGTAAAAGGGTCATGGCACTGAAACGATCCATTTCACCTATAATCTTAACATTTGCGGTTTCTGATTGATCAATAATCACTACGTTCTCCTGTGAAGCAGATCGTAAACTAATATTCCCTGCAGGAAAAGATTGGTTAGCCCAGTAAAATGTATCACCGTTTTGATGGATGACTCTTTCTTCAACAAGGTATTCAAGGATGTCTTTAACATCAAGGGGTCCAAATTCTTCATTTTCCTTTAACGGTAGTTCATACGTGGCACACTTTAAATGGTCGACCAAAATAATTAGATTCTCCGGGTTAATTCTAGCTGATTCAGGAGAACGATCAAAAAAGTATTCAGGGTTTTGGACAATATATTGGTCAATAGGGGTTGATGCTGCCACCATAAGAATAAGCGCTTCCCCATGCCGGCGGCCTGCACGGCCAGCTTGCTGCCATGTACTCGCGACACTTCCCGGATAGCCTGTCATTACGCATACCTGCAGCTGTCCAATATCTACTCCTAATTCGAGTGCATTCGTACTAACGACACCTATAATCTCACCTTGCCGTAACCCGCGTTCTATCTCTCTCCGCTGCTTCGGGAGATACCCGCCGCGGTACCCTCTGATTGCTTTTGAACTAATTTGGTTCTTAACCAGTTCTTGTAAGTGACTCAAGATAATCTCGACTCTTACCCTGCTCCTGGCAAAAACAATGGTCTGAATTTTATTTTTTAAAAATTCTTTAGCTAAATGATTCACTTCGACCGTTGCACTTTTCCTGATGTTTAATGGTTGATTCACAATCGGCGGATTATAAAAAACAAAGTGCTTTCTTCCACTAGGTGCTCCGTTGTCATCAATCAAGCGCATAGGTGCGCCGGTTAACTGCTCCGCTAATTCTTTAGGATTCGCTATCGTTGCCGACGTACAAATGAATTGAGGGTTACTTCCGTAAAATTTACAAATTCGCCTCAGCCTGCGGATCACATTGGCCACGTGACTTCCAAAGACTCCGCGATACGTATGAAGCTCATCTATTACAACGTATTTTAGATTTTCAAATAGACTTACCCATTTGGTGTGATGCGGGAGTATAGCCGAATGCAGCATATCTGGGTTGGTTATCACAATATGTCCCGCTTTTCTCACTACCTGACGGATTGAAGGCGAGGTATCACCGTCGTACGTATAACTTTTTATATCGATTCCCATTTCATCAATAATTTCATTTAACTCGCTTTTCTGATCTTGAGCGAGTGCTTTAGTTGGAAAGATATAGAGCGCGCGATTACTGTTATCTTCAGCTACTGATTGTAATACCGGTAAATTATAACAAAGGGTTTTACCTGAAGCTGTGGGCGTTACAGCAACAATGTTCTCACCCTTTTGTAAGGTTTCATAGGCAGTATATTGGTGGCTGTACAGTTCACCAATTCCTCGTTTTTGCAGAGCCGCCTTAATTCGTTCATCTACACTAGAAGGCATAGGCTTGGTTTTAGGCTCTTTGGGTTCGATTTCATGCCAATTAATGATATTCTCATTCTTCCGTAACTCTTGAATTAACTCCGAAAGTGATTTTTTACCTATCAAATCTCTTCACCTCTTTATATTTCGCTGATGGATATTATAAATTTACCTAACTTTCCATTCAAATAGACGGGCAGTCAGTTTAGGATGATTTTTTTCCGTTTCAATGTTTCCCTTGATTCTTCTATTCTATCGAATATGCGTTCTGTTAAAAAGGAAAACCTATTTTCCTTTTTAGGGAAACTCCATTTTACCATACAAAAAACAGGACATCTTCGTGTCCTGTTTGGTATTGATGCCTATTCAGTAAAAGCCAAAATGGCTTCTGCCAGCTTTTCTGTTTCTTCGAACATCCCCATATGACCACTTTCCTTTAGGGTTACTTCATTAATCATCGGCCCATGTACAGAAAATGTTTTTTCACTAGAGATGACTTCATCTTTTTCACCAGCTACTAGTAAAACAGGGACCTTAGCATGCTTTAACACGTCATTACGGTCTTTTCGACTGCGCATTGCGCCAAGTGCCCCGACTGCTCCTGAAGCACTGGTGTTAAGACCAATTTGTATGGCTCTTTCGACGTCTGCATTGTCTTTATCCGCAAAAAGTTTGGGCACTAAACCTTCTACGAAACTCTTTATCCCATTTTCTTTAATACTTTGGACAGCCTGTACTCTTCCCTCTTTGCCCTTTTCATCATCTGGAAAGGCGGTGGAGTGGATAAGTGAAAATCCAGCTAATTTATCTGGATAGGTATCTGCATAGGTGAGCGTAATATATCCCCCAAGTGAATGTCCAAATAAATAAAAATCAGTGAGACCGAGTTCTTCTATTAATTGGTGAACATCTTCAGCTAAATCTTCAATTTGATAATCTTTCCCATTTGGTTCTGTATCTCCATGACCGGGAAGATCAAGCGCAATCACTCTTCTTTTTGATTCAAGTAATGGGAGTAAATCCTGCCAGTAATCTTTACTGCCGCAAAATCCATGTAAAAATACTAAAGGTGTGCCTTGTCCGCTGTCTATGTACGAAAGTTTACTTGTCATCCTTATCCCTCTTTCTATTCTCCTTATTTATCCTAATAATTCCCTATCTGATTTTTTTCAAACCAACCTATGCAAAGAGCACATATCATTGAAAGCGGTCATAGCCTATTTAGAAGACTTTGAAAGGAGCGACATAGTGATGCCGTCGTCTAATAATGAAAAAAAGGAACCTTATCGACATGAAGTCCTCAATGAATTTGTTTCAAAAATGGATCGACTATTTGCAGATAAGCCTATAAAGGGTATGCTGCAATCTATGGATGACTTCTTCACTTCATCGAATTCCGGCCGCAGCTTTCCTGTAGAAATCATTGAAACGGAATATGCATACCAAATATCAGCCTCACTTCCAGGTGTAAAAAGACAGCATATTGGTATTGAAGTTCTTCCACAGGCGATTATGATAAAGGTGAAAGTTCAAGATAAAGAAAATAGTCGTTTAGGAATCAATGGTTTTCGCAGACCGACAGATTGGCTTTCCCGTACGATATCCTTATCCAAGCCGTTTGATGATAAAAAAATAAATGCTCGACATCGTGATGGCATTCTTCAGTTAACTGTTCCGAAATTGAAAGGTAAATCCATTTCTATTAATGAATAACTTTATTCAAAAAAACTGGCGTCAAATCCGTCTGCTGCTTGTATCAAGCATGCTAAAAGCGGATATGGCGTCAGTTTTTTTATTTCACAAATGTAAAGATGCTTCCCATTCCTTTCACCATGGAAGAAACCTGATTAACCGTATTCATCATCTGGCCAGCTGTGCTCATCATTTTATTAACATCCAGTGAACCATCCTGTGTTTTAAATTGGTTCATTACAGATGAAATTCCAGAAGGCTGACTCTTTTGCATAAACTGCTGTTGTGGGTAAGGATTGGCCGTATTCCCTTGTTGCTGCTGCAGTGGTTTCATCGGTTGCAGCGGATTTGCAAAGGGATTAAATGATTTTTTCACAGGTGGTCTGTTCGTTGGCTGCATTGGCATACCTGGAGCTGGAAAGCTCCCTCCCGCTTGAGGTGGAAAGGGCTGATAGGAAGGATAGGGAGGGTAATTTCCATTATAATTATACCCAGCCTGTTGAGCAGGTTCCACTGGCATATATGGCTCATTCATTTGAACATACTGGGGCGGCAGATAACCATTCCAAGGCGGTTGTTCCATATAATAACCCGTATATCTAGGATTCACGTTACAGTAGGATGTCCTATTATTCATATGTGCTCTCTCCTCACATGACATTAGCTGATATACTATATGACTATGTCTTTAGATGTGTGAGAGCCTTTCTTTTACCTACACGTTCGCAAGCTTACGATCAATTTCATCACGAACATTATGAAGAATGTAACGAACTGATTGGATATGACTTTTAAACCGCTTATAGCTTGTCTTTGGAAAAAAAGCCTGCACCGCTACGTCAGACAGATTATTTGCTGTTTGTTCGATTTGAAGAGGAAATAGATGCGTAAAGGATTCCATCCCCATCCATTCCTTCATACTATCTTTCCACTCGCTGCAGGCCGTGTGCACTTCATCAGCGAACGGCTTGACTTCGCTGTAAAAATCCTTTTCCTTCCCTGCTGCCCGAACTTCTTCATATATAACATCTGCTTGCTCATTAAACTGAATGAGTTTTTGCGTCAGCTCTTTTGCGTAGTTTTTATTTATCATAATGCCTCCGAATATTCTTTTTCCTTTAGTATAAAACACTTTTAGGAAATTTCATATGAAGGCATACTTCTCTTTAAATCTGCTTGATTCATTAAATGATTCATCGATTCTTTTTCAGCAAAGTCCACTCCAGCATTCCATTTTCCTTCTGTCTTCACAAAATCAGCTTCAACAGTTTGAACAAGATGTTCCTGCGTGCTCCATAAACTTGTACTTTGTTTGTGAACAGATGCAGCCACTCCTTTTTCAAGCTGATCAAGGCCGGCATTTATTTCATTAAGAAGATCTAAAATCTCCTTACTGGCAATCTTGCAGCTTCCCATTGCTTTCCCCTCCCTTTTCGTTATATATAGAGTTCTGCCTTTTTTTGAATTGCCCTTTCGCGTTGACAAAACTAGAAGGATATCGTCAAAGAAAGTGAAAATGCTTCATTTTTCTTTCTTTCGACAAGTTAAGAATGATTAAGAGCAGAATTGTAGAAACTACTAGCAGGAGGTGACACCTTTTGAAAAACAATAATAGTAAAGACCAAAACCTTAAAAAGCAAAAAAACCAAGAAAATAAAAAAGCAGGAACCGGTAATCCAAAAACTTCTGGTCCTGATCGTCCATCAACATAAGGCGTTTTAAATAGTTTAGACTAGTCATTTGCTTCAGGGAAGTGCAGCTTTAATCGCTGCAAATACCTGAAGCTGTTTTTGTTTCTTCTGGTACCATTTGGTCAGGTTAATGGTTTCTTGAAATTCCGGTTGATCATACCATTTACTCTTAACTAATACAGATCGATTCCATTGGATCGACTCATCAATATAGTGGGTAACGACAGGATAAATGGTTCGTAAATAAGGAGTTTGACTAAATACGATATTTGAAAACCGCTGATAATCATGTCTTGACCCTGTATGTTCTGTTTTATTTGAAAAAGCAAGGAACTCCGAATGAAGTAAGTCAGAAAATAAAATAGTATATAGTTTTTTTCCTAACTCGATTCGATCATCCAAACTTCTAAAATTTGCAACGGAAGACCCATACCATTCCCCGTACCTGTTTGGAAATAATACCGTGCTGAAATGGAGCATGTCTTGAAAGAGGAAACGAAACGAATGAAAGACTGTGGTATAGGGTCCTTTTCTGATTACAGGAAGATCAATGATATGCTGTTCATTGACAATCATTGAGTAAACCAGTCTTTTCTCGTCATGAACCTGCCAGAAATATTTCCATTCTGCCTCTATAAAGGAAGATATATAAAAATACTTACATAAATGAAACAAAGGACGCCTCCATTTCGTCGAATAATGAAAGAGAAGTAATTGCGGGTAGGCATCTCGAAAAATCAACCAGTTTGCCTGTTCATAGGTCAAGAAAAGGAGCTTTTTATAGGATGACGTCAACAAAATTCCATAGTTTCGACTTGCTAGATCACACATATTCCACCCAGCATTTCTCGATACCATACCAGCTAAATAGGACCAGTGAATCGTCGGGTGCATGGCAAAAAAAGCTTCATATGCTTTTGTTCTGGTAATATTATCCTTATTTTGATTGTCAGTTTGTTTCTGGATAATCCTAAGGAGTAATTGTTCTTCCCTTGGCAACTCCTTTGGAATCGTACAACTCATCATTCTTGCTCCCTCTTTTCTAAACGTTCCAATTTGCATTATCTGTTAGCGTTTTGTGAAAATAGACATTTTATTCACTATAACCATTCTTTTTTTGCTATCATAGATAGATGAAAAAAAAGGAGGGACAAAAATGGCTTTCCACTATCCCAACGGTCGTAAATTTATTCCGCGGAAATCAGACCAATCTGTACGCCCGCAGATTAAAGCAGGCTTCAGTAACCGCGGGAAAACGCTCGAGGATGACTTGAATGAGACAAATTCTTTCTATCTCGCACAAGGGATCGCCGTTGTTCACAAAAAACCTACGCCCATTCAAATAGTGGATGTTCATTATCCAAAACGAAGCGCTGCAGTCATTAAAGAAGCATACTTTAAACAAGCATCCACTACGGATTATAACGGCGTTTACAAAGGACACCATCTTGATTTTGAAGCAAAAGAAACCCAAAATACAACATCATTCCCATTAAAGAATTTTCATGAACATCAAATCGTACATATGATGAACGTGACCAAACAAGGCGGTATCGCCTTTGTTATTATTCGCTTCGCTGTCACGGATGAAATATACCTAATGAATTATCCTGAAATTCATTTTTTTTGGAAAAGGATGCAAGATGGTGGAAGAAAGTCAATTACGAAGGAAGAAGTAGAAGCTGAATCAAAAAGGATACCGCTTGGCTTTCAACCGAGAATTGACTATATTAAAGTAATAGATTCTATTCTTTCGAAATAGAGTCTGAGTTGTTTATTAAGAAAGGCAGGTAAGCTGTAATGGCTGAGAAATATAACAGTAGACAAGAAAGACGAAAGCAAACTGAGAACCAAAAGAAAGCAAAGAAAAAACCTAAACGTGGAATGTTTAAACGGATCATGATGATTCTTGGTATTTTCGTAGGGATCGGACTTATAGCCGGAGGAGCAGCATTTGCCTATTTTGTTAGTGGTACTCCCGAGCTTGATGAAAGTCTTTTAAAAGACCCCATTGCCTCAAAAATATATGATGTTGATAAAAAATTATTATCAGAAGAAGGTATAGAGAATAGAGAGTATGTCAATTACGAAGACATTCCAGAGCTTGTCCAAGATGCAGTTCTAGCAACGGAAGATGTTCGCTTTTATGATCATCATGGTATTGATTTTTACCGACTGGGTGCAGCGGTACTATCAAACGTTACAAACGGCTTCGGATCTCAAGGTGCTAGTACCTTGACGCAACAGGTCGTTAAACGTTCCTACTTAACTCCTGATAAGACAATTAAACGAAAAGTCCAAGAAATGTGGCTTTCGATTAAACTAGAACAAAAATATACAAAAGAAGAAATCTTTGAAATGTATGTAAATAAGATTTTCTATGGCAACCGTGCCAACGGAATCTCTACCGCAGCAAAAACGTATTATGGAAAAGATTTGAAGGATTTAACACTTAATGAAGTAGCTATGCTTGTCGGACTGCCGCAGAGCCCAAGTAATTATGAACCCTACGGTCATCCTGATAAAGCGAAGAAACGTCGTGACGTTGTCCTTCACTTAATGAATAAACATGGCTATATTTCAAAAGAAGAGATGGAAAAGAACCAAGCTATTGCAATTGAACAAGGCTTAAAAGACAAAGATACCAGTAAAACTGATACAACTCCTTACGATGCTTTCATCGATGAAGTAATTGAAGAAGTTCAAAGTATGGGTGATTATAACGTCTATACAGACGGTCTAGAAATTTATACGACAATTGACCGTGATGCACAGGAATATGTATATAAATTATTGAATACCAACGATATTGTTCAATATCCGAATGAAAAGTTACAAGCGGGTATTACCTTGCTTGATACCGAATCCGGTGAGATACGGGCAATCGGCGGCGGTCGTAACACCACGGTAAAACGCGGATTTAATTATGCAACAGAAGCGAAGCGCTCACCAGGATCAACCATAAAACCGATCATTGATTATGGTCCAGCTGTTGAATATTTAAATTGGTCAACCTATCAACCAATCATTGATGAACCATATCAATATACCAATGGTACCCCAATTAAAAATGCTGGGGGCACCTATAAAGGGCAGGTTACCGCTCGTGAAGCATTGGCCCGCTCATTAAATATTCCAGCCTTGAAGACCTATCAGGCTGTTGAGGAATACGGCGAAGGAAAAGGAAGAGAGTTTGCAGAGAAACTAGGCGTGCCTATTGATAATATTAACGAATCTGCCTCTATTGGATCAATGGATTCAGGAATCTCTTCCATGGAATTGGCTGGAGCATACAGTGCGTTCGGGAATAACGGAATTTATAACAAACCACATACCGTGACAAAAATTGTCCTAAGAGACAAAACAGCTATTAAGCAAAAAGTTGAATCGAAAGCTGTCATGAAAGAATCGACTGCGTTTATTATTTCAGATATGTTAAAGAGTGTAATCAATGAAAGCTACGGAACAGGAATCCGGGCGAAAGTTCCGGGACTACCGATGGCAGGAAAAACCGGTTCAACTAACTTCACTCCTGAAGAAAAAGCAGCCAATGGCATTCCGGCTGATGGTGTCCGCGATAGTTGGATGGGCGCATACACCACCAATTATACCGTCGGAGTCTGGGCCGGATATGATAATAAGCCGAAGGAAAAACTAGACTATGTGGGCAGCAGCTCGCAAAGAATCCCTAAAGAAATTATTAAAAACTTAATGCAATATGTCTCAAAAAATAAAGAAACAAAAGATTTTAAACAGCCAAACAGTGTAGTTAAAGTACAGGTTGTTAAGGGCTCAAACCCTGCCGTACTGGCTAACAGCTATACACCAAGTCACCGAATTACAAACGAGTACTATGTAAAAGGACATGAACCAACTCAAGTAACCAAGGAATACACTAAATTAGGTGCTCCGCAAGGTTTAACTGGTGCCTATAATCAAGAACTCAATGAAATTAATCTTAATTGGAGTTATCCAACTCAAGACGAAGGAACACCTGAATTTGAGGTGAAGGTTTCAATTGATGGCGGAGGTTCGAATGTACTCTCCTTGTCTAGTGATACGGGTCTGACTATTCAAAGTCCAACAGCCGGAGCCAGTTACTCCTTCAGTGTGACTGCGATTCTAAATGGCCAGCGAAGCGATGCAGCTACAACTTCTGTATCCGTTCCAGGCGAGATAGAGGAAGAACCAATCGAGGAACCTGAAGAAGAGGAAATACCTGAACCAGAAGATCCAAATCAAGGTACAGAACCTGATACCGGCGATAACGAAGAAGATCCCGGGGATCAAGATAATGGGAACAACGGAAATGGGAATGGGAATGGGAATGAAGGCTCTCCTGAAACGGACCCAGGTACTGAAAAACCAGGTACTGAAAAACCAGGTACTGAAAAACCAGGTACTGAAAAACCGGGTACTGAAAAACCGGGTACTGAAAAACCGGGTACTGAAAAACCGGAAGCCCCTCCTGAACAAAATAATGGTAATTAACCATCAAAAGGCTGTCGAGTATTTTCTCGGCAGCCTTTCCTTATGCTAAATTCCATAATTGACATCATGAGCTAATAAAAAAATGCCCACTCAGAAGAGCTTGGGCATTTTTTATGTATCGTTTATTCCTTGATTCTCTTTTTCACTGCTTTTTGTAATGCGGCAAGCTTGTAGAATTGCTTTTCTATTTCCGTCATCAGTTCTTTCAACTGAATATACGAGGAGTAATGGCCAGGTCGTAAGAGTATAAACGTGGCTCTCTCCTTTATATTAAGCGGATGGTTAGAGAGCTTATCCATTTGTTCCTGCCAATTTTCCAAGTGAACTGGATGGTTATTCATCCAGAATAAACAGGTTAGAAACAAACTAATTCCCGCTTTCATAAACGGCAAGGCTTCCTGAAGATTACGTTCTGCAAAGCATTGAGCAGATTCCCCGCTGATCTTCCGCCACTCTGTAAACATCCATACGATCGCTTCATGCGGTTCTTCCCATGGGCGGCTGGCCTCAATGTTTTGATAATAAAGAACTTCATAGGGAAATCGAATATATTCAGCATCTCCCTTCCACTGCAGCCTTTCTTCCTGATTAACGAACACCGTATCTTCAGAAAAAAAGAGTGAATGAGTAAGTTCCTCAGGAAGAGTAAAACGCCTTATCATATACTACCTGCTTTTTTCATTCGTTTTTTGCCTTCTCGGCAAAGATCGAGTAAAGGACAAACAGGACATTGAGGAGATTGAGCCTTACAATGATAGCGACCGAAGAAAATCATCCGATGATGAGCGGCGGACCATTCTTCCTTTGGAATTTTAGCCATCAGGACCGTTTCAACCTCCGTTACACTGTCTTTCCATCGAGAAATCCCTAGTCGTTTGCTGATCCGCTCTACATGCGTATCAACAGCAATTGCAGGTACTCCAAAAGCAACTGAAACCACTACGTTTGCTGTTTTTCTTCCTACACCTGGAAGCTTGGTCATTTCATCTCGATCCCTCGGTACTTCGCGATCATATTCATCAATCAGCATACGGCACATCTTTTGAATGTTTTTTGCCTTGTTCCGATACAGACCAATTGACCGAATATCATTTTCAAGCTCTTCCAGCGGTACACTTAAATAGTCTTCAGGGGTTTTATATTTTTGAAATAAATGTTCGGTCACTCTATTGACCAAAGCATCCGTGCATTGAGCAGATAATGCTACTGCAATGACCAGCTCGAATGGATTTGAGTGATTTAACTCACAATGGGCGTCAGGAAACATCTCTCCCATCACATCCAAACAATAGCGAATCTGGCTTTTATTCAGCATAACAATCTCCTTTTTCCTTATTGTTCAAGCCAATTATAAAACGGAACGTCTTTCACTGGTTGATTATCCTGTTTCTTTTCGCGCTTTTGATAGGATCTGAATTTCTGGCTTTGAGCCTTTGCTTGCTCTACCGTTTTTATTCCGTTTTTCTTCCATTCAAATAGGATTCTATCGATATATCGGAAATTAATTTTCCCAGAAATGACGGATTCTCTTAGAGCACCTTTAATCAAATCAGGATGATGCTCATCATCCTGCCACATGGCTAAGGTTTCACACTCAAAGGGTGACAGTGGACGGCCAAACTCTTGTTCAAATACCGTGTAGAGACTTTCCCCTTCCACTTGTACTTGAACCGCTTCTTCTTGCTTTTGACTTACTAAGTAACTGGTAATCATTTTTTCATATAAAGGCTGTAATGAGTATCGTTCATCCCCTATTGTACGATCAACTTCCTCTTCAATCATAACAAATCCTCGCTGGATGAGACGCTGAATCATAAACAGGCATTCTGATTCTTCAAATGTCATTCGGTCTGCAATTTGTGAAGGAGCGGGGAAATTCTCTCCCTTTTCTATAAAGTTCTGAAGCTGTAAAAGCAGCATAACTTCCTTTTCGTCAAGACCCATTTTCGGATAATGAGTTAACAAAACTGAAGGAATCGTAAGTGACCCTTCTTTAAACCAATTATATAATTTATCTTTTATCATGTTTACGGCACCTCATACACAGTATAACATGAATGTCTTTGGGCATTGAAGTGAAATCAAATTGGTAAATTTCTTACAAACTTTGACTTGCCCGCTGCGAATGGATTTCTCGAGGAACAAACAAAGGCTGTCGAGAGTCCTCGACAGCCTGTAGATTCATTATGGGTAAAGTCTGTTTAATAAACGCGGGAATGGGATTGTTTCACGGACATGGTCAACACCGCTGATCCAAGCTACCGTACGTTCTAATCCTAAACCAAAACCTGAGTGAGGTACTGAACCATATTTACGCAGCTCCAAGTACCAGTTATAAGCCTCTGGGCTTAAACCATGTTCGGCAATCCGCTGTTCCATAAGCGCTAAATCATGAATACGTTCTGAACCGCCGATAATTTCTCCATATCCTTCAGGGGCAATTAAATCGGCACAAAGAACAACTTCTTCACGCTCAGGATCCGGCTGCATATAGAATGGCTTAAGAGAAGTTGGATAATGAGTAATAAATACCGGCTTATCATAACTTTCCGCAATGGCCGTTTCATGCGGAGCACCTAAATCATCGCCCCATTTAATATCATCGAACCCTTTGTCATGTAAGAATTTCAATGCTTCATCATAAGTAATACGCGGGAACGGAGCCTGAATTTGCTCGAGCTTCGTTAGATCACGGCCAAGTGTATTTAATTCAAGCTGACAATTTTTTAATACAGATTGTACGATGAATGATACGTATTGTTCTTGAACTTGCAGGCTATCCTCATGTTGATAGAAAGCCATTTCTGGTTCAATCATCCAAAATTCAATCAGATGGCGTCTAGTTTTAGACTTTTCAGCCCTAAACGTTGGACCGAATGAAAATACTTTGCCAAGTGCCATCGCAGTTGCTTCCATGTATAACTGACCACTCTGGGAAAGAAATGCGTCTTCATCAAAGTATTTAGTCGCGAATAATTCAGTCGTGCCTTCCGGTGCACTTCCTGTCAAAATCGGCGGATCAACCTTTACAAAACCTTCTTGATTAAAGAACTCGTATGTAGCACGAATGATTTCATTACGGATTTTCATTACAGCATGCTGACGCTTAGAACGAAGCCATAAATGACGATTGTCTAACAAGAATTCCGGACCATGAGCCTTTGGTGTAATTGGATAATCAACAGATTCATGAATGACTTCAACATTTGTAACTTGAAGTTCATAACCAAATGGTGAACGGTCATCACTCTTTACGATTCCGGTAACATACATAGATGTTTCCTGCGTCAGTGATTTAGCACGTGCAAACAGTTCTTCGCCCACTTCTTCTTTTACGACGACTCCTTGCATGAAACCTGAGCCATCCCGTAATTGTAAAAACGCTATTTTTCCGCTGGATCGTTTATTAGCCAGCCAAGCTCCAATGACTACTTCTTGGTTAAGATATTTACTTACTTCTTTTATTGTAATTTTCAAAATTAGTTTCCCTCCAAAATGCTGCATTACTTAGGAATTTACTTATTCATTATACATTTACCGACAATATCAGGCAAATATATTAATTGTATTTTTTTCCTATTTCCACCTGATACCAGCCGTAAAAATGCTTCATGGCCGAACCCTCGAACATAAGGGAAACGGCCATGAACTAGAATTTACATTATCGAATCTGTGCCATTTTCTCAGAAACAAAAGTACTTATTCTTCCAACAGCTTTTTCCAGCTGATCTAAAGACGTTGCGTACGATAAACGCATGTTATCAGGTGCGCCAAACCCAGACCCGGGAACTACAGCAACCAATGCCTCTTCAAGCAAAGCGGCAGCAAACTCATCCACAGTTGCAAAATTTGCAGCCATTGCGGCTTGCTTCACATTTGGAAATAGATAAAAAGCGCCTTGAGGCTTCAAGCAGGTTACCCCTGGTATTGCTGTTAATTGATCATAGATCGTATTCAAACGCTGCTCAAAAGCCTTGCGCATCTCCTCTACAGGTTCCTGTGTGCCCGCATAAGCTGCGATGGCACCGTACTGAGCCGTTGTTGTTGGATTTGACGTACTGTGGCTGGCCAAGTTCGTCATGGCCTTCACAATCGCCTCATTACCAGCAGCATAGCCGATACGCCAGCCTGTCATAGAATGTGATTTCGATACACCATTAATGACCATTGTTTGACTCTTTAATTCCGGTGAAAGTTCAGCAATGGATACATGTTTTGCTCCTTGATAAACTAGTTTCTCATAGATTTCGTCAGAGATAATAAGAATATCATGCTTCAAACAAACTTCACCAAGTTCTTGAAGTTCCTCTTTCGTATAGAGCATGCCTGTTGGATTACTTGGAGAATTAATAATGATTGCTTTTGTTTTAGACGTAATACTTTCTTCAAGCTGCTGTGCAGTGATTTTAAAGCTATTTTCTTCTGACGCAGTAACAAAAATGGGATTCCCCAATGCTAACTTTACTTGTTCAGGGTAACTTACCCAATAAGGAGTTGGAATGATTACTTCATCTCCCTCATCGAGTATTGCTTGGAACAAGGTATATAAAACATGTTTAGCACCGGAACCGACAATAATCTCTGATGGTTTATAATCCAAGCCCTGGTCTCTATTCAGCTTTTTAGCAATTTCTGCTTTCAACTGAGGAAGCCCTGCAGATGGGGTATATTTTGTCTGTCCTTCATTCATCGATTTAACGGCTGCATCGATAATATGCTGCGGCGTATTAAAATCGGGCTCTCCGGCTCCAAGACCAATTACATCGTATCCTTGTGCCTTAAGCTCTTTCGCCTTTGCCGTAATAGCCAATGTTGAAGATGGTGTTAATGCCTGTACCCGGCTTGCTAACTTTGTCATGAAAAAAAGCCTCCAATTCTATATGCTTCGGTAATATTTCAGCCACTCGCCTGTTTTAAAATCATAATAATCATAATTATAGCGATTCGCATTATCTATATATGTTACTTCCCATAGCGCCACATTGCGCTCCATTCCAAGTTTAATGGAAATGATTTTTTCTGGTGCATGTTCTTTGACGACAATCTTACGAATTTCTTCTTTAGACTTTCCATCACTATACTTTTCTACTTTAATCTTTTGCTTATCATCTTCAGGAATCCATACAGCCAGCTTTTCCCCATCAGCGTTCTCTCCGATTACTACAGAGTACGTTTCCTCGCCATTATACATATAAAAGCTATCCATAGTGACAAGTTCCCCTTCTTGCTTTGCTTTGTTGAAGGCTTCCGTCGATGCTTCTTTTTTGGGACCCATCGCATTCACATATACACCGGCAATCGTTCCGATTATACAAAGGACAACGATAGTAAAAATAATCACCCATTTTTTCAAGGCAGTCACTCTTTCTATGTACGATAAATCGTGAATATCGCTTTTTCTTGGTTTTCAGAATCTAAAGCTAATCCGAACATTAAGTCACGGTCTTTCAATGTGCGGTTCAATGCATCAACTACTTTATATAATTCAGGTGAATGCTGCAATTTAACCGTTGAAATAATCTCAATCTTGTTTTCCATTAAGAAGCACCCCCTAACACCTAAATAAACTATTGAAGCAGTAACAGCAACGTTTCTTTGCCTTTACTGCTTATCATATTATAGCAGTTTTTGATTGTTTCCGTTACTATTTCTTTGCCTATTCCCGTAAACTTTAAATCCACTCTTCAATCCGATAAGTCATGTTATCCTCATTTACTTCCAGCCACTCTACAGGAGGAATGGCCTGACGGAATTCTGATCCATAAGAAGAAGTCATAATTCTACGATCTAAAACGAGCAGAACCCCGCGGTCCTTACTGGTCCGAATCAATCTGCCAAATCCCTGACGGAACCGTAGAATTGCTTCAGGAAGCGAATAAGCATAAAAAGGGTTTCTTCCTTCACGTGAATAGAGGCTGCACTTGGCTTGAATAATAGGATCATCAGGAGGTGAAAAAGGCAGTCTGACAATAACTAGACAGGAAAGATCCTCACCAGGAATATCCACTCCTTCCCATAAGCTTGTGGTTCCGAAAAGCACAGCTTTATCAAAGTTCTGGAAATTGCGGAGCAGACGCATTTTGCTGCCGCCGGTTAATCCTTGGGCAAACAAAGTGAATTCCTGCAAAAAGCCTGTCGCCTTAACCTTTTGATAAGTTGTACGCAGCATATCGTGAGAAGTAAATAGTACCATCATTCTTCCGTTGGCGGCTTGTGCTGCCGCAATAATATGTCTAGCTACCGCAATAGCATAGTCATCTGCAGAAATAGTATTAACCTCTGGAATATCGCTTGCGACAAGTACCCTGACATTTTCCTCATACTTAAACGGCGATGGAAAGTTGTAGGTATGAACAGGAATATTCTGCATCCCGAGCTGTTCGATAAAGAAACTGAAGGTGTCCTTTACAGAAAGTGTCGCCGACGTCATAATAACGCTCTTTTGGTGAACAAAGCACGAATCCCAAAGAATCTTATTCCCTGATACTGGCTGTGAAGACAATGTAATTCCATGCTGCGGAACTGATTTGGTAAATTCAATCCAATAGATTGATTGGTCACTCGGATGAATAAAGAATTCAGCTAAGGACTGGATAATCTCGTTCATCCCGCTGATTAGTAGTTCCACATCGTTCATATAGAACAATTCATTTTTAGTTAGTTCTTCGTTTTTTAACATACATATCCGATCGAACAAGGTCTTCTTGATGTCTGAAAGATTATCAATAAGCCTTTCAACCAGAAAACTAATCCCCTGCCATTCCTTCACGTCCTTGACCTTTAACGGAATCCGATGGGGACCGCTCGACTTCCCTGATTTATTTGCCTCTGATGAAAGCAATTGAAACAATTGCTCGAATTCATACATAAAGTCATTAAGCTTCCCATCAATAAAACTGCTCGTACGCTCAGGTGTAATCCCTTTATTACTAAGGATCTTTTCAAGCTTTCTTAACAGCTGTTTTTGATCAGATGTTCCCAGACGATTAAGCATAGTTTTGACCGATATATAATTTAATCGCTTTCCAAGGTACTTTGATGCTGCTTGCTCGATATGATGCGCCTCATCTAATACTAAGTAGCCTTCCGGTATTATCCGGTTACTAGACATAATATCCGCCATTAAAAAAGCGTGATTCGTTACAATGATATCCGCCTTAGAAGCGACCAATTTAGCTTTTTCATAGAAATCCTTAGATTTCCAAGGGATTTGAAGATCTGGAGAAGTAAATCCGTCACTCTTGATTCTGTTCCAGAAAAGCTCTCCGCCGCTTGTTAAAATGGAGTTCATCCTTTTCTCCGGTTTCAGTCTCCGTCAACCAAACTAAAATCTGCATTTTCGTTAGTGCAGTTTCATAATTATCTTCTTTTCCCCGAAGAGCCCGCTCAAATTTAGCCAAGCTAAGATAATTGGCCCGGCCTTTTAATAATACAACATGAATCGAAAAAGGAAGGATTTCCTTTAATTTTGGCACTTCTGTCGAAAGCAGCTGTTCTTGCAGCTGCAATGTATACGTAGAGATCACGACAGGTGTATCTTGCTGTTTGGCAAAATAGGCTGCTGGCAGCAAATAACCGAGTGACTTCCCTATCCCTGTTCCAGCTTCAATAATACTGTGCTGTTCTTGAACAAAGGAATGATAGACTGTATCCATCATGGCCAATTGACCTTTTCTAGCTTCAAAGTCTGGAAAAGCTTTCTTCATACGATCTACTTTTTCTTTCTCGCTAAACGGAAATTCAGGAATCTTTTCACTATTAGCTATCGCTGGTTGAACCTTTTTAAAGGCTAAGCCGCGAAATGTCTCAATAGCTGGATTATGCCGCTCTGCTTTTGAAAGTTTGGCCGTTAATAATTCATCAATTAATTCAGCTATCTCACTTTTCAAAGAATAGGACAGTTTATATAATTTTTTCAAGGTCATTACTGGCAGCGAATATAGTTTCTTCTTCAACTGCAATAGCAGTAATGCCGTTACATAGGCATCACTGTCAGCTTGATGAGGACGTGGATGCTCTAGATTTTCTTCCTTTGCCAATTGATTGAGCTTATATCCATCCGCTGTCGGTTTTAGTATTTTTGCAAGTTCGACTGTATCAATGGTTGATCCATAAAACGGTTCATACCCGCAGCGTTCAAGTTCTTCCTTCAAAAAGGACAGGTCAAAGAGAACGTTATGCGCCACAAAACAAGCGCCTTCTAACAGTGCGCAAATTCGTTCAGCGACCTCTTCAAACAAAGGGGCATCCTTGACTGTATCATTATTTATTCCCGTTAATTCTTCAATAAAAATGGAAATACTCTGTTCTGGCTGCAGATAGGTTGAATATTCATCAACAATTTTATCATTTTCAATTACGACGGCAGCAAATTGAATAATTCGATCTCCTTTTTTAGGAGAGTTACCGGTCGTTTCTAAATCTATTACCACATAGCGTTGCGCCATTTTCTGTACACCTCTAATAGTTCACTTGAAGCTTCACTCACTTGTTCCTTATGTTTTTATACCATAATTCCGGTAATAAAGAAAATAAGGTCAATCAAAAAAGGAAATGATCAAGGCATTCTGCGCCTTAATCATTTCCCCATTTTTCACATAATTGTTGCTTCTGGTTCATGTGACAGGATCTCAACTATTTCATTCTTTTCATTCATGATTGCAACCACTGGTTTGTGATTATGAATTTTTTCTTCCGCCACCATGACGTATGAAATTATAATAACAATATCATCACACTGAACAAGTCTTGCGGCAGCACCATTCAAGCAAACGACTCCGCTGCCTCTTTCACCCGCAATGGTGTACGTTTCTAAGCGAGCCCCATTGTTATTATTCACAATCGCTACTTTTTCATTAGGCATGATTCCGACTGCATCGAGGATATCCTCATCAATGGTAATACTGCCGACATAATTTAAATTGGCTTCTGTGACACGAGCACGGTGTATTTTTCCGTTCATCATTGTGCGAAACATCTGGAATCCCCCTTGATGGTTTTAAATGGATAGAATTAAATTATCAATCAATCTTGCTTTTTGAAACTTCACGGCAAGTGCAACTAAAATCGTTCCCGATAGAGTTTCAAGTGAGGTTAATTCAGGATACTGATATATTTCAATATAATCAATTTCTCCACTGGTTGTGGTTTCAATATGTTCTTTAATAATCTTTATAATTCTTTCTGGTTGTCGTTCTCCACGTTCAATTGCTTCTCTAGCTAGTAGGAGCCCTTGGTATAATTCCTTCGCTTCCTCCCGCTCCTGCTTAAGAAGATAGACATTGCGAGAGCTTTTAGCTAAGCCATCTTCCTCCCGGACTGTATCAACTGCAGAAATCTTAATTGGGAAATTGAAATCTCTCACCAGTGCATCGACGATTGCTACTTGCTGTGCATCCTTTTTTCCGAAATAGACGGTATCAGGGGTGGTTATATTAAATAGTTTCGTTAACACGGTTACCACGCCATCGAAATGGCCGGGTCTGCGCTTGCCGCAAAGGACATCTGTCCGTTTTTCAGCTGTAGCTTTTACCACTGACTCTGAGCCATACATCTCCTCTACTGTTGGACAGAACATATAATCTGCTCCGGCTTCTTCAGCTGCAGCAGCATCACGGTCCCTATCCCTTGGATACGACTCAAAATCTTCGTTAGGACCAAACTGCAGCGGATTCACAAAAATGCTGACAATGACCTTAGCGTGATCGCCTCGTGCCTTCTTTATTAAGCTCTGGTGACCTTCATGAAGAAACCCCATCGTGGGCACAAAACCAATTGTCTCACCCTTTTGCTTATCTTTTCTAATGTTTTGCTGTAATTCAGTAATCGTGGTGATAATCTTCATGATTGCCCCCCATAAAGCGCGTTGACTTCTTCATCATTCATAGTAAATGAGTGCTGTAATGCAGGAAAATCTCTTGTTTTGACTTCTGACACATACGACTCAAGTGCCTGTCTGATCAGCTCATTTGCGTTTCCATATGTTTTAACAAATTTAGCCACACGGTCTACACCATAATTAATAACATCGTGATAAACCAAGACTTGTCCGTCCGTATCCGGACCTGCGCCAATTCCTATTGTCGGAATGCCCAATGTCTCAGTAACTAATTTAGCCACTTGATGCGGCACACATTCCAGTACAAGGGCGATTGCTCCAGCCTCTTCACATTTTTTAGCATCCTCAATTAATTTCTTGGCGGACTCTGCACTTTTGCCTTGCACCTTGTAACCGCCAAGAACTCCCACTGATTGAGGAGTTAAACCGAGATGAGCAATAATAGGTACGCCTGCTTTCGTTAATGCCGATATCTTTTCAAGCACCTCATCTGCACCTTCCAGCTTTAAGGCATCCGCATTTCCTGTCTGGATGATTTTCGCTGCATTTTTCATGGTTTCTTCTAGTGAGGAGTGATAACTCATAAAAGGCATATCTGTGACGACGAACGTATTAGGTGCTCCCCTTTTTACAGCCTTTGAATGATGAATCATATCATCAACGGTCACTGGAATCGTTGATTCATAGCCGAGAACAACCATTCCCAAGGAATCTCCAACTAAGATCATATCCACGCCAGCCTGCTCCGCAAGCTTAGCAGAAGGATAATCATAAGCTGTCACCATAACCATTTTTTCGTCGTCTTGCTTCATCTTCAAAAAATGTCCCGAACGTTTCATTTTACTTCCTCCTTTTTTAGAGGGAGATGAACTAAAAAAGAGACCGACTCATATAGAACCCGTCTCATCTTAAAAAACTAAATGAGAATTGGTTCGTTCATGTAAGTCAGTCTCTTGTTTTTTTATTAATTGTTTCATCCCTCCGTCCCCGTCCAAATCATTGGATCAAGGCAGAAAATTTTTAGGTATTGGTTTTAATCAGGTGCAGTTCTTCCGATACTGCCCATACGTAGTATAACAATTTTTTACGCAATATTCTATTATTTGTTAGAAGGAATTTCGATATCAGCCGAATAAATAGAATGCACTTTCCCCTGCTTGTCTTCAAGGAGTAATACACCTGCATCTGTAATTCCTAGTGCTGTTCCAATCACTGTTTCATTCAGCATCGTTGCTTTAATTTCTTTGCCGAGACTCATCGCATAACTCTCCCAGAGAGCCTTAATCGGTGTAAAACCTTCAATCAGATAACGATCATATAACGTTTCAAAACACATGAGCACTTCAGCAATTAGTTTTGCTCGTGAAACGAGCTGGCCAGATTCAATAAAAAGAGAGGTAGCGATTTCTTCCAGTTCCTGAGGAAAATCACTAGGGGTTAAGTTGGCGTTAATCCCCATTCCAATAATCACTGAATGAATTTGATCTGATTCAGCCTGAAGCTCAGTTAAAATTCCAGTGATTTTTTTCCCATTTAGTAATAAATCATTCGGCCATTTAATTTCCGGCTGTAATGTTGTCACCCGTTCAATTGCTTGAGCAGCTGCTACCGCTGCAAGCAGCGTTAACTGAGGAGCTTCGTAAAAAGGGATTTTCGGACGTAAAAGCAAACTCATCCAAACACCCGTGTATTTTGGAGAGTGCCAGCTTCTTGAAAGTCTTCCTTTCCCTGTTGTCTGCTCTTCAGCTACAACTAATGTACCTTCAACGGCTCCACGATTGGCTAAAGAATGAGCAATTTTCTGGGTAGAATCTACACTTTCCTCGTAATGAATGACTCTGCCCAAGCTCTTAGTCTCCAAAAGCAGCTGGATTTCATTAGCACTTACTTTTTCTGGGATCGATAGTAATCGATAGCCCTTACGTCGTACGGCTTCTAGGATATACCCATCATTCCTAAGATCCTCTATATGTTTCCAGACCGCCGTACGTGAACAACCTATATAGTCAGCCATTTCCTGACCGGAAATAAACTCTCCCTCAGCTTTTGAAAAGGCCTCCATTACTTTGCTTCTTAAATCCGATTGCACTGCTCGAGCCACTCCTTTATTGCTGCTTTATTATTATCAATTTCCCCGGAGAGAACTGCTTTTAGAGCTGATTCCAGTGCCTGCTTCATCCACGCGCCTTGTTTTTGTGTAGACCAAGCTAATAAATCCCTGCCGTTAACGTCCAATTCATTCATCGTTTTGATGACAAGCTTATCATAGTTCATTTCAGCACGCTTCGCTGCTGCAGCAGGATCTCGTGCTTCGAGTACTGCTTGTACACGAGCTGCACTTTGAGCACCCGCACAACCAGCAGAAAAAAGAATGTATTCATCCTCTAAGAATCCAGAATGATTTTTGATAAGATCACCGGTACGCTTAATGTCTTTCATCAACAGCACTGGCATTTTCCAGCTTCGGCAAAAGGCTTCTACATTGGGTGGTTGAATCGTCCATACCAGCACTGTCCATCGCTCAGACAGATTAAGCTCCATATCAAGTGAATTAAATGCCTTTAGTGCCTCTTCTTCATGCTGCAAGCCAGGCAGACTTTGATATAAACCAGTTTCAATTAAAAGGTGAATCGCTTCCTTTTGTCTTGGGCCGCTTAGAATCTTTTCAAATTCAACTAGGAGCCGCTCAACTGAAACATTCTTAAGCAATGATGCATTGTTCTTAATGGATGCAATCACCGATTCTTCAAGCCGATAACCAAGTTGACTGACAAAACGAATGGCCCTGATCATTCTGAGTGCATCTTCCCCAAATCGTTCATCAGGATTTCCGACCGCTGTAATAATACGATTCTGAATAGATGCCCTTCCATTAAACGGATCATATAGGGTGCCATCCTTATCCATGGCTATTGCGTTCATCGTAAAATCTCTTCGTTTTAAATCATCCTCTAAAGACCTGATAAACTGTACTTGATCCGGACGTCGGTAATCACTGTACCCAGTCTCTGTTCGGAAGGTAGTAATCTCATAGGAATCCCCTCCAAAAAGCACAAGAACCGTACCATGGTCAATACCGACATCAACTGTTTTCGGGAAGATTTCCTTTATCTCCTCAGGTGTTGCTGAGGAAGCAATATCAACGTCATTAATGTCCCTGCCAGCAAGAAAATCGCGAACTGAACCACCAACAAAAAAAGCCTCAAACCCGGCTTTTTCAATTTCAACTAGTAAAGGTGCAGCCTGTAAAAACGGACTTTTCATGTCTGTACCTCGCTTTTTTCTTATTTCATTTGTCCAAGAGCCTTCTGTAAATAGCTAAATACTCTTCCATGATGGTCTCTGAACGGAATGAGGATTCCACAAGGCTCATTGCTGCCTCTGAAAAGGCTTGGTGTCGTGCAGAATCTGTCAAAAGCTGAATCGATTTTTCTGCCACTTCATCGACATTGCCAAACTCGCAAATATAACCCGTTTCACCGTCGATGATTACTTCGGGAATCCCGCCAATATTTGTACCGATACAAGGAACACCACAAGCCATAGCTTCTAACAAAACAAGACCAAAGCTTTCTTTCTCTGAAAGAAGTAAAAGCAGGTCGCTTAGTGAATAAAGTTCCTCGAGTTTATCTTGTTTCCCTAAAAACAACACATGATCGTCAAGACCGAGTTTACTGACTAATTTACAGACTGGTGTCATTTCAGGGCCATCACCAACTAATAATAATTTTGCAGGCACCACTTGTTGGATTTTCGCGAAAGATGCGACTACATCCTGTACTCTTTTTACACCTCTAAAATTGGATACATGTATAACTACTTTTTCGTGATCTAGTATTCCATACTCTTGGCGTAAATGCTTTGAGTCCGTCTTTTGATAAACTCGTTCATCAATAAAATTATAGACTGTTTCAATGGTTTTATCGGGATTTATCACTTCAATAGTTTGTTCAACCAAGGCATTCGAAACGGCTGTAACCGCATCAGATTTTTCAATCCCGAATTTAATTAAATCATTCAACGAAGGATCATAACCAAGAACAGTTATATCAGTTCCATGAAGCGTTGTGACGATTTTAACCTCTGTGCCCGCCATTTGCTTAGCCAAGATTGCACAGACAGCATGCGGAATCGCATAGTGAACATGCAGGATATCCAGCTTTTCTCGTTTAATTACCTCGGCTATTTTACTGGCTAACGCTAAATCATATGGTGGATATTGAAAGACCGAATACGAGTTAACCTCTACTTGATGATAGTAAATATTATGGTACATTTTATTCAACCTAAAGGGCAGCCCTGAAGAAATAAAATGGATTTCATGTCCTTTTTCCGCAAGAAGTTTTCCTAGTTCTGTAGCAACTACACCAGATCCTCCTACGGTTGGATAACAAGTAATGCCTATTTTCATTGTCATATTACTCTCCTAGTAAATCATTAGATAGCAGAATCGGTTTTTTAGTCATGAAGCCCTCAGCATATGTTACACCGACTTCTTTTCCAAATAAACGTTCTCTTGCCTCAACCGTCTCAATATATCCGTTCACCAGCGGTGTATCAACAGCCTCACCATTTCTTTCAAATTGGCTTTGATAGGCCCGCAGACTCTCTAGTTTCTTTTCTATTGAATCGGTTACGTCAATAACAAAGTCCGGTTTGTGAAAACCATTAATCATATAGAAATATACATTATCTGCTCTGTGAGCAGCACCAGTCTCTTGTGCATACTTCTTCACTCCTGCTGAAAAGACAGCTTCTTCAACGAGCTTCGCGCAGTTCCCATGATCTGGGTGACGATCTTTATAATAGGGAGCAAAGACAATTGCAGGCTTATATTCTCTGATAACAGCCGTAATTTTTTGTAAATTTTCTTCATTTATGTATAATCCACGGTCAGGTATATCAAGCGTTATACGTTCTACACCCAGTATAGACGCAGCAGCTGCAGCTTCCTCCAACCGCAGGTCTACCGTTCCATTTGACGATAAGTCCGCTTTTGTTAAATCACATATGATTATTTTCTTTCCCAATTCAGCATATCTAGCCAGTGTACCGCCCATGCCGATTTCTACATCATCTGCATGTGCTCCAAATGCCAGAATATCATACTTCGTCATTATTGATTTCTCCTTTGTCTTCAATCAGCTCTCGCCACTCCATAAAGCCTTCACTTAAGCCTTTAACCAGTACCTCTGCGGTGCCCATATTTGTTGCAAGCGGAACATTGTACACATCCGCTAGTCGAATTAATGCCGTTACATCCGGCTCATGCGGCTGGGCAGTTAACGGATCGCGGAAAAAGAGAACCATATCCATTTCATTCCGCGCAATCTTTGCTCCTATTTCCTGGTCACCGCCTAAAGGACCGGATTTAAATCGGAAAACGTCTAATTGAACTTCGGCAATAACTCTTTTCCCCGTTGTACCTGTTGCATATAAGTCATGCTGAGCAAAAACATCCCTATACGCTGTAACAAAACGAATGAGTTCATCTTTTTTCTTGTCATGGGCAATTAGAGCGATTTTCATACGTACATCTCCTATTCAATAATATTTTCAAGACCATAGACAAGCGTATCAATTTTCATTACTGTTTCAACGGAAAGCTTAACGCCAGACATAAAGGATGCCCGGGTAAACGAATCATGACGGATAGTCAGCAGCTGACCATCTGCTCCAAACATTACCTGCTGATGAGCAACTAACCCCGGAAGACGGACACTGTGGATATGCATGCCGTCTATATTGGCTCCTCTTGCTCCTTGAATCGTCTCTTTCTCGTTTGGATGTCCTTGTTGTTTCGCATCTCTAACTTCCTTAATCATTTCTGCCGTTTTAACTCCTGTTCCTGATGGAGCATCCAGTTTGCGGTCATGATGCATTTCTATCAGCTCGACATCCGGAAAATACTTAGCTGCCATTTGCGAAAACTTCATCATCAAGACCGCTCCAACCGCAAAGTTGGGAGCAATAATACAGCCAATTCCCTTGTCTTTAGTCAAGCTTTCTAATTCTTCTAAATCCTCAGCACTGAAACCCGTCGTGCCTACAACAGGACGAATACCATATGTTAGTGCTGTTCTTGTATGATACATGCCCACTTCAGGTGTCGTGAGATCAATCAGCACATCACATTCTACTGAAGAAAAGCATTGTTCAATATTCGAGTAAATGGGAGCACTAATCCCAGCAAACCCTGGGATATTCTCTAAATTCCCACCGTCGTTCTTATGGTCAATAACTGCAGTAAGCTCAAATGATTCAGTTTCTTGAACCAATTTAACAGCTTCCTTGCCCATCCTGCCCCTTGGTCCAGCTACGATAATTTTAATTGTCTTCATTGATACTGCCTCCTTCATCCTCAATCCTAGTCCATCTATCTTTATCTCGAGTAGTAAATTTGTGCATGACAGAATCATGCGTTTTTTCTAGATCTATACCTAAAGAATTAGCGAAGCAAATTAATACAAACAACATATCGCCTAATTCTTCTGCAACTGTATTTTCATCCTCTGAGTCTTTTTTTGGTTTTTCCCCATGATAGTGGTTAACTTCCCTTGCAAGCTCACCTAGTTCCTCTGTCATTCTCGCAAGCATAGCAAGTGGCGAAAAATACCCTTCCTTAAATTGACTTATGTATTCATCTACTTCCGTTTGCAATTCTTGTACTGTCTTTCGTTTCTCCACTATATGCACCTGCCCTGACTTATACTTTTGCTCTCTTAAGCCTAATCATCTATATGTTAGCTAAAACCTCGGCGAAAGACAACCGTTACGCAAAATCGGCCAATATTGCCGAGGCCATTTTGTTCCTATATAATAGGAAAAGCGACAATATTCTACTTATTATATCTGGGGGCTACTTACATATGTTGAAAGGCATACGGTTTAAAAATATTTTCTTCATTCTTCTAGGGGCTGGTATCTTCGCCTTCGGTCTTGTTCATTTTAATATGCAAAATATTTAGCCGAAGGAGGCTTCACCGGTCTTACTTTGATTATATTATCAAAAAATCGGGATTAACCCTTCCTATACGAACCTACTACTAAACGTACCTCTTTTTATTATTGGTCTAAAATACCTCGGACGCATTTCTTTTATTTATACGGTCATTGGCACAGTTGGACTTTCTGTTTGGTTATGGATATTCGAACGGTATCAATTCACCATCGAGCTTGGCGACGATTTAATGCTTGTTGCCCTATTTGCCGGTATCTTTGTCGGTGTTGGACTGGGAATCATCTTCCGTTACGGTGGGACCACAGGCGGCGTTGATATCATCGCTCGCTTAGCACATCAGTTCCTTGGTCTTGGAATGGGACGAACCATGTTCTTATTCGATGCCTGTGTAATCGGACTCTCAATTATTACCTACCTTGGATATCGTGAAGCCATGTATACACTTGTAGCTGTTTTTATTGGTGCTCGTGTGATTGACTTTATGCAAGAAGGAGCCTATTCTGCAAGAGGTGCTATGATTATTAGTGACAAAAACACTGAAATTGCCGACAAAATTATGAAAGAAATGGATCGCGGGGTTACCGTTTTAAGGGGATACGGTTCCTTCACAAAAACAGACCGTGAAGTCCTTTATTGTGTTGTCGGGAAAAATGAAATTATCCGACTGCGCAACGCCATCACCTCCGTAGACCCACATGCTTTTGTCACTATGAGTGAAGTGCATGATGTCTTGGGTGAAGGGTTTACTCATGATGAAAATAAAAACCCAATTCAGCGCTGAATACATAAATAAAAAAGGAAGACCTTAAGCCCGTTTGGCTCTAGGTCTTCCTTTTTTTCTGATCAATCATTACTTCTTGACATACCCGTATACATTAGGACAAGCCGGACCAATTCAAGGACAGCAACAAGTGCTGCAGCTACATACGTAAGTGCTGCGGCATTCAATACTTTCTTCGCATCCCGCTCTTCATCATTCCTGATTATCCCAAGTGAAACAACCTGATTCATTGCTCGCGATGAAGCATTGAATTCCACTGGCAGGGTAACGAGTTGAAAGACTACTGCAGCTGCCATAAAGACAATCCCCAGTAATAACAGATTGGGAATGGAAGCAATGATTCCAATCATAATTAAAATCCACGAAGCATTTGATCCTAAATTAGCAACTGGTACTAACGCATGACGTACACGAAGAAATGAATAATTCTGCTGATCCTGGATGGCGTGCCCCACTTCATGAGCAGCCACAGCAACACCTGCAAGAGAATGACCATGATAGTTACTAGTAGAAAGTCGAACCGTTTTCGTGCGAGGATCGTAGTGATCACTTAAATGACCCTGAACTTCCTCAACAGAAACATTATATAGACCATTATCATCTAAAATTCTCCGAGCTGCCTGCGCTCCAGTCATTCCAGTAGATGAAGCCACCTTGGAATACTTGTTAAAGGTACTTTTCACTTTCCCCTGTGCAAATAAGGGGATTAAAATAATGATCGCAAAGTAGATTATAAACGCCATTGTACCCTCCTATTATGTGGTTATCTTCATTGTAGGTATTGCAGCGAGGGGTGTCAATCATCTTGTTCTTTCCGAGTTTTTCCAAAACGGGTGCCCGTATACTTTCTCCAACCAACATAGGATAATGTACTAATGATAATACTCCCTGTGGTAATAATTACCCACCATAGTGATGGATCCGCATCGTCTTCTTCTGTCTTATCAAAGATCGTCTTAAAATCCTGTTCCAACACTTCCAATTCCTTAAGGCTGGTTTTATCAGTAAACAAGACTGGCTGATACGTAGTGATATAGTTCATCCTAGCATCCAGCTCTTGGAAAGTCTCTGGTGATAGATCCATTTTCAAACTAGGATAAAGCATGTCATAAAGCGCTGTCAACTGATTAATTTGCACCTCAAATTGATCAGAATCATCGTGAACAAGTGCAGACTTTGATTCAGCAAAGGTAGTCATAACCTGTTCTTCTAGGGCTGTCCACAAAGGATCATGATTTTTCTCAACTGCGTCCATCGCAAGCCTCAACTTGGTAACCGCTCGGACTCTTTCTGCATCAGGCATGTCCTTATTCGTGACAGCCTGCACCGCATCGTCATACGCGACTGTAATGATTCGTAATTCATCCATTCCAAATAGCTGCTCGCGGGCATTTGTCTTCATAAATTGTTTTGAGAAAAATTGCAGCATACCCTTAGATTCTTCAAATCGATACTGTTTAGCAAACTCTAACGCCTTATCAGAAATGGTGTCCAATTTTTCAAGACTTGAAGAGGATGCGGCAAAGACATTCGAAATAGAAGTAACCCATAAGACGATCACTAACAGCAGGATTTTTTTTCTCATACCACTTGTCCCTCCCCATACATCTATTAAACAATATGTACTAGGGAAGCCAAGTAGACCAAAACCTATAAATTTAGAGCTTTAAAGTAAACCGATTTTTTCTTACTCCTAGATAATAGCAAATAAAAATGGAGATGATACTCAGCCAAAATGTAAAATAACCGATTTCATTCATATAGACTGCAAGATCACTGTATGTAGGCATCATCTTAAACACATAATCAATGATGTCATTATGAAGCGTCCAAATGGCTGCAACAGCAAACTGCCATGGTTTAATACGATAAAAAGGGGCATACAGCAAACCCTGTACTGCCATGGCAAAATGAGAAGCCATCAGCATATATCCGACGCCAGTTAAGCTGCCAGTGGTCAATAACACTAATAAATTCATGACGACTGCCCATATCCCATATTTAAATAAGGTCATGATCGCCAGCGCTTCAACCAGCCCCCAGCTTTTACCAAGTAAAAAGGCAGCCAGAACAAACACAAAGAACAATGTGGCAGTCGGACTATCTGGAACAAACGGTAAGAAAACAGTTGGAGTGTTAGACAGTTGGTGTTCATACCAGTAATATCCGTATATGGTGCCAAATAAATTCACAAAGAATAATAAACGTAAAAAATTACGGTTCCCAAGATATCCATAAAGCATTTGCATACTACTCCCTCTTTTAACAAAGTAAGACTCCCATTTATTCTATCTTGATTAACCAAATTAACCAACATTTAGAGACAAAAAAACTGACGGAATAATCCGCCAGTTTTTTAAAAGCACCTGTATTATTCTGTTTTTACATTAGAAACAAATTCAGCAAGGACTTTAAGCTCTTCGTCTGTCCCTTTGAAAACGCCGGCTGGCATTGTGCCTTTACCTTTTACGGCAATTTCAGCCACTTCTTCAGGAGTAAGACCAGTATCAACAAGTGATGGTGCAGCGGGCCCGCCTGTCAGCTCAGCACCATGACAGGAAATACATGTGTTGGCTTCAAAATACTTATAGCCTTCACTATCCTTATCAATATCTGCACCTTCAACAATTGCCCCTTGCTTTTTAGAAGCTTCCCAGTCATGATGGGCAGCGGATTCCCATGTTAGATAGAAAACTGCTGCAATCGCAAGAAGCATAAATCCAACAGCAAGTGGACGTTTAGTCGGTTTGCGTTCAGGACCTCTATCAAGAAATGGCGCTAAGAACAACGCACCAAAAGCAAGACCTGGAACAATCATTGCTCCAACGATATTATATGGACCTGATGCATACGTATACTTTAACAATTGGTATAAGAATAAGAAGTACCAATCTGGAAGTGGTACATATGCGGTATCAGTCGGGTCAGCAATACGCTCCAATGGAGATGGATGCGCGGCTGTTAAGCATAGAAAACCTACAAGGAAAACTGCTCCAACTATCCATTCCTTCAAAAGGAAATTCGGCCAAAACGCTTCCGTTTTACCAGGATATTCCGAATAATCTTTTGGTATATTCGGCTTACGATCCGTAGAGATACGTGAGTCCCCTACGAATTTCATACCTTTTCCACGATGCATTGAATAATCCCCCTCCTTTATGCAAAGGTGTTAACCTCGATTTTTTACAACGGTCCAGAAATACCTTGTTTACGAATCATTAAGAAGTGAGCCGCAATTAATCCAAGCAATGCTGCCGGTAAGAAGAATACGTGAACAGCAAAGAAGCGTGTTAACGTTTGTGCTCCGACAATTGTTGGATCTCCGGCAACCAGCGTTTTAAGGGCTGGTCCAATCAATGGTACTGATTCCATAATAGTAAGCGTCACCTTCGTTGCAAACAATGCTTTCATGTCCCATGGTAATAGATAGCCTGTTAAACCTAAAGCAAGCATGATGAAGAAAATTAATACTCCGACCATCCAGTTAAGTTCACGAGGTTTTTTATATGCACCTTGGAAGAATACCCGAAGAGTATGTAAAAACATCATGACGATTACAAGACTTGCACCCCAGTGATGCATACCGCGGACAATTTGTCCAAATGCTACTTCATTTTGTAAATAGTACACGGATTCCCATGCATTTACAATATCTGGTACATAATACATTGTTAAGAACATACCAGAAAGAATTTGAATAACCGTGATGAAGAATGTTAATCCGCCAAAACAATAGACGAATGCAGAAAAATGATGCGCTGGATTAACATGTTCCGGAACCTCATGGTCAGCAATATCTCGCCACAATGGCGTAATGTCTAAACGTTCGTCAACCCAATCATAAATCTTGTTTATCACGTATTACGCCCCCCTTATTGTGGAATTAACTGACCTAAGTAAAGTATTCCGTCTTTTTCCTTTGTTGCGTACAAATCCAGTGGTGCGATTGGTGGTGTCCCTTTTACATTGACACCATCTTTCGTGTATCTGCCATAATGACACGGACAGAAAAATTGATTAGGATTTTCTTTGTCCGTATTCCAGGCAACTGTACAACCTAAATGTTTACAAATCGGTGATAAGGCAACAATCTTCCCATCATCTGTCTTGTAAACCCAAGCGGTATTCGTTTGCGAGGTTTCGTACCAACCATCCTTTTGGTCGAATGAATAATCGACACGGACAGGTTCTCCCGTTAATTCTGAAACTTTCATCTTCGTTGCCACAAAATCTCCTGAAGCTTCTGCTTTTAACACAGGGTCGATAGCAAATCTGACCATCGGCATTATCATGCCTGCTGCCATAAATCCACCAACACCAGTAAGTGTGTAATTAAGGAACTGACGTCTTGTAACATTTTGTTTGCTCATGCTTTCTCCCCCCCTCTATCACTGAACTCAGCCCATCGGACCATTCAATAACAACACTATAAAACTAGGACATTACAATGATATATCATTCCTTGGTCAAGGTCAATATTTGTTAAATTTTTATGACAGTATTATTTTGCCTATTTTTTTGCTCATTATTCCAAATTTCTTTGAAAGATTCTCCAATTTCTTGTGCTCTTTCCTTTGCCAGCACTCGAACTTCACCATCTTCGGTTTCAGGATCAAGCAATGGAATTAAAAACACCTCTGCCTCCAATTCTTGTTCTACACTCCATTCCTCATCAGAAGTAAGAAGGAAAACATGTTTAATCCTTTCTTCCTTAAAACAGTTGTTACTGGTTTAACCAAATCAACCCTATTCCCTTCATCTTCCAGATACACAAGCTGCGGAATGATGAGGATTCTCCCTTTAAATTGCTTTTCAAGTTCAAAATTTAATCCAGTCATGAACTCATTCATTACAGCCGATTGCTCCATCTCTTCATTAAACGAAAGTGGAACGGCGGTGAGCAAAGCACTGTCTACATATTCCTTAGCCTGCTTGTACATGGTGATATCTTTTGGAACCCATTTCATAAACTCACTCCTTAAAATCCCATTTCTCATTATTTTACTATATCTTTTACCATTTCCTCTAGTTTTAACAACTTTTTTTACCAAATCCTTTGGAAACTTATTGATCGTATCATACTGTCCTGCTAAAGGAATGAACGCTGCAGGTTTTTTCCTAAAAAAATAAACTCCTCCAGGTTATGGAGAAGCTTTATACATGGCTTTATTTTATATACGTGTAAGGCTTTTTAATCGACCTGTTAAGGTACGAAAGGCCTCTTCATCATGCTGATCTAAAGCCGCGTCAATTTCCTGAAGGATTCGCTCACGCTGGAAAGAAACCATCGTGTTTTCAAGAAATTTTTCCGCCAGCATTTTATCTTTTTCATTCGCTTCCGAGCTTTTAGGCCGAAACGGATTATCCTCAAGTACGGCTGCGTATTGATAAGAAGAGTATGCAGATTTAAAATTCAACTGGATGTAAATATCTTCATCTCGATTGAGGCGGATATCGTGAAAGGATTTTTCAGCATCTGTTGTCATAATATTGGATTTGTAGAATCGAAAAGGCGCTTCCTCCACACAATGGGTAGACATGATTAACCCGCGTGGACAATACTGGGCATGCTCAACAAAATGTACCTTTTTCATCAACTGGTCGTGGCTCATGAGGTAATTTAAAATCCAAACACATTCCCTGCGCTTCAATTGATAATGATTTAAAAACCAGCGGATAAAATCTTTCTTTTCGTTCACAGATACAGGGGTAGCCACCATAATTTCCCTCCTCTGCCCATTTTTGAACTAGTTTTGGCTATCCAACTAGTGTTCCGGTGTTTCTTCTAGACGCTCCAGAACTAAGGCATATTCATCATTGGCTGGATCCATTTTTTGCAGCCTATTAAATATTTCTCTAGAGGTATGCCTGTCTCCTTCTTCAATTAAAAAGAAACCATAATCTTCAAGAAAATCTTGGTTGTTATTAAAAGAATTATATGCTTTATGGTAGCTGTTTAATGCCTCTTTATATTGCTCTAAATTTTGCTGACTGACAGCAGAGAGCCAATCAAATTGCGGATCATCTTCTCCGTATGATCGTATACTTTCAATGGTTTCGAGGACATCTTCATATTTTTCAGCCTGGCTTAGCAGTTTCAATAAAGTCAGTGCAGCCTCTAAATAACCCGGATCAATGGCGAGTGCTTCTCGAAACAGTGTTTCCGCTTCTTCTGCTTTTCCTTTTTTAATTGAAATTTTTCCTGCGAATAAATAAAGTTCTTTATTAAATTGATCGGCACGAATTCCATCTTTAGCTGTTTCAAGAGACTTGTCCAGCTCCTCAAGATGCTCGTACGATCTTGCCAGCGGCAGATAGAGGGAATGATATTCAGGGTCAAGTTCTTTTAGCTCAATGAACTTATTAATTGCTGTTTCAAAGAAACCTGCCTGATAAGCAGTAAGTGCATATTCAAACAGAGTATTAATCTCTAATTTTTCTCCTATAGCTGTTTCGTAATAAGGCATCGCTTCTTCGAAACGTCCAGTACTGCTTAAAGCTTCTGCAACTCTTTGATTAATATTTACTCCGCCGATTTCCGTTTCATGAGGAAGGACCAAATTATAACTTTCAATCGCTTTCTGATCCTTCCCTTGTTGGAAGTATAACTCTCCAAGCGCAAAATCAATCAAAACTTCATCTGGAAGCAGGTCTTTCGCCATTAATAATTTTCTTTCGCTTACTTCATCCATTCCTTGGAGCTGATACAAATCAGCTTCCAATAACAACGCACTCGGATAAACTTCATCTGACGGATCAATTTTCTCTAAGAGAAGCATCGCTTCATCCTCTTGATCCATATCAACAAGGATTTCTGCCAAAGAGACAATTAACTCTCCCTCACCAGGGTACATTGCATTTAAATGCTCAAATAAGGCCTTTGCTTCTTCCATAAAACCCAATTGAAACATTTCTTCAGCTAATATTAATAGGTCTTCCGCCGACTCAGAGGCCTTAATCCGTTTTATCAGGATTTCCGCCTGTTCAAGTTCACCTTTTCTCAAAAGGTCTATGGCTTTTTGTACAGTATTCATTCGGGTAATTCCTTCCTTGCAATCAATTGACTATCAGTCAAAAACCTTTATAAAGTCTACTCTACGTATTTCTTTAATTAGTAATCATCACTATGTGGATAGTGACCACAATTTTATCATAATTCTTCCTATCAATGCTATTTAAGCAGCTTAATTATTCTTCACATCTGCTATTCACTTGTTTTAATCATTTACTTTCATCCTATAAGACGGTGCCGTTCCCCCGGGTTTATTGGATAGAATTAACATGTTAGTAAGACAGAAGATTTTTAATCACCCTCATGAATACAGCAGATCAAGCCTACCTGCCATGAAGCGCAATCATGCTCCTATTACCCTTCACCCCGCATATCCCTCCTCCCCTATACCTTGTTATAACATATGGATAAAAGAGAAAAATAAGAATCGTTTTATCAAATTGCAGAACATACTTTTAAAACAAAAAACCCTCATAAGAGGGCTATTCTACTGCATTAATGTATGTAAGTCTTCAAAAAATGTTGGATAGGACACCTGAATCGCTTCCGGTTCTTCTAAAATCAATTCATCTTCGGCAAGCAATCCCGCTACAGCAAGCATCATTCCTATACGATGGTCACCATGACTGGATACCCGACCGCCAGAAAGAGAACTTCCACCCTTTATAATTAAACCATCATCAGTTGGGGTAATGTCAGCACCAATACTCGACAATTCATCTGCTACCGTATCAATCCGATTCGTCTCTTTCACTTTAAGCTCAGCAGCATCCTTAATGATTGTCGTTCCATCTGCTTTGACGGCCAATAAGGCGATCACAGGCAGTTCATCAATCAATCGTGGTATTAAGTCCCCTTCGATTATGGTCGCTTTTAATTTTGAAGACCTGACAGTAATATTTCCATATGGTTCAGCATCATTATGTGTCACTTCAACATGGATGTCCGCACCCATATTTTTCATAACATCAATAATACCGGTTCGAGTTGGATTTAAACCGACATTTTTTAAAACGACTTCACTATTTTCTGTTATGGCCGCAGCAACCATAAAGAATGCAGCTGAGGATATATCACCTGGAACATAGATTGATGTTCCTTTAAAGTGCTGATTTCCTTCGATGCTGATTTCATTTCCTTCTCTTGAAACGGTGCCGCCAAATTCCACAATCATCCTCTCGGTATGATCCCGTGTTCTTTCAGGTTCAACTACAACTGTTTTTCCTTCAGCTTGCAGTCCTGCCAAAAGAATAGCTGATTTGACCTGAGCACTAGCGACAGGCAGTTCATAACGGATTCCCTGCATTTTCGTTCCTGTCACAGAAAGTGGGGTGAGTTCTCCGTTATGGCGACCCTCAATCCTTGCCCCCATTTCTCTCAACGGATTAACTACTCTCGTCATCGGTCGTTTAGCAATTGACTCATCGCCCATTAATACTGTATGAAATGGACGTCCAGAAAGGATTCCCATCATTAAACGAATGGTTGTACCTGAATTTCCAACATCAAGTACGCCTTCCGGTTCTTTAAGTCCGTTGAGTCCTTTACCTTCAATGTATACACTTGTTCCTTTTTGTTCAATGCTGACACCAAGGTTCTTAAAACACGCAATTGTGCTTAAGCAATCTGCACCCGGAAGAAAATGTTCGACCTTGGTTGTTCCTTCAGCAATTGACCCAAACATAATCGAGCGATGTGAAATGGATTTATCTCCAGGTACAGAAACCATTCCACGTATAGATGTAACATTTGTCTTTAACACACGAGTATTCATGGAAGTCTCCTCCGCATCATTATTTAACCTACGCTAATATCGTTTCGTAACTCGTATACTTCGCTATACAATCTGCGGCCTTTTGACGGTCAGCTTCTGTTTGAAAACTGACGATTAAGACACCATAGATTTCTTCTCTTGTTTCAAGTATACGAATATTTGTTAAACTGATCGACTCTTGCGCCAAATATCCGGTAATTTCAGAAACGATACCTGGATAATCTGGAATATCAATATATAAGTCATAAAAGGCTGGAATGGCACCTTTTCCGCCTGATGGAAGTTCATCACGAAAATCTTTAGCTTCTGTAAAAAAGCGAAGGATTTCATCGCTGTTCTCACTCTTAATATGGTGTTTAATGGTTTCCATTTCAACCTGCCAGTCATTCATCAATTTAAGCAGCACGTCTTTATTATTGATTAATATATCATGCCACATCACGGGATTGCTTGAAGCGATACGCGTAATATCTCTAAACCCGCCTGCAGCGAGTCTCGTAATCAATGGATTATCACGGCTGTAATTCTCCGCCTGTTTAACCAGGCCGGCTGCAATAATGTGTGGAAAGTGGCTGACCACACCTGTAAGCAAATCATGTGTATTTGGATTAACAGTTAAAAAATTCGCCTTCGTTCCACTCAACCACTCTTTTAACAACATCATTTGATGATCCTGTATATTTTCAGGCGGTACTAATAAATAAAAGGCATTCTCGAATAAGTGCAGTTTTGCCGCTCCCGCACCGCTTTTATGAGACCCTGCCATAGGATGACCGCCGATAAAGGTAATCCCTTTATCGATCAGCCTTCTTGCGGCAAGATGTATGGTCCCTTTTGTACTGCCGGCATCCGTGACAATAACATCTTGTTTTAGCAGCATGTCAGCCAAACGTATCAGAATTTTCTCTGTTTCGACAACTGGGATTGCCAAGAGAATTAAATCAGCAGCTTTGGCTCCCTCTTCAATTGAATCAACAGAGTCATCTATAATTCCAAGCAATTTTGCCAAGTTCACATTATTTCTATCCGTATCGAAGCCGGTAATGACAGCGGTTCGATGTTTATCTTTGATGGCCATGGCTAGTGATCCGCCAATTAAACCAAGACCAATTACGAATACATTTCTGCCCATTCTATTCCCGCCTTCCACACAGCTCACTTATTTTGTCAGGCTTTTTTGAAGAGTTAAAAACTCCTTAATAACTGCAATGATTTCCGAATTCTGTTCCTTTGAACCCACTGTAATACGCAAGCTGGTCGGAAAACCGAGGCCTTTTCCAGAACGTGTAATATACCCATTTTCAAGTAAGTATTGAAAAACCTCATCAGAATCTATTTTAAAATCAATTAAAATAAAATTGGCTTGTGAAGGGTAATAAGAAAGATTCTCTTCTTGACAGAATGTATAATATTGCTCGAGTCCCTGACGGTTTTCATACCGGCAGCGCTCAATAAATACCTGATCCTGAAGCGCAATTTTTGCTGCCATTTGCCCCATTGTATTAGCATTAAACGGTTCACGTGCCGGATCCAGTTTTTGGATAATGTCTTCATCAGCTATTCCATAACCAATTCGAAGACTGGCAAGACCATATGCCTTAGAAAAAGTCCGCAGAACAATGATGTTTTTATAAGTTTCAATCCATTTCTCTGTTTTCGGATAATCCTCTGCGACTGCATACTCACTATAGGCTTCATCCAGCACCACAAGTACGTCTTCAGGTACTTGATTAAGAAATTGACGAAGTGATGCTTCATCAATGTAAACCCCCGTTGGATTATTCGGCGTACATACCCATACCACAGCTGTATTTTCATCAATCGCGGCGAGCATTCCTTCAAGATTATGTGCGCCATCAATTAACGGAATTTCTCTTACTTCAGCACCTTCAAGGATGGCATTATGACGATATTGAGAAAAAGAAGGAGTCGCCATAACTGTATTCTTTGAAGAATCTAAAAGACTACGAGAGATAATTTGTATATTTTCATCGGAACCATTTCCAAAAATTAATTGTTTTTCATTTACTCCGACATGTTCTGCAACTGCTTCTCTGAGTAAAGTAGCATAGCCGTCTGGATAGATAGCAAACGAATCTGCATAGGCAGCAATCGCTTTTTTTACTTCCGCTGAACATCCGAATGGATTTTCATTCGATGCAAGCTTCGTTATTTTTTCTAAACCATATTGCCTTTTTACTGCTTCAATAGATTTACCAGGTTGATAGGGTGTTAAAGATAACACCGCTTTATTCCATTTCAATCTTCTCACCTCATCTTAAGATTTTAAATTCATCGCTTTAAAGTGACAGAGTATATAGTTAGTATATCATACTCCGCACTTCGTTATAGGCAGATTGTTCATTATTGACTTTCTATGAAAAGGTCAGGACGAAGAACTGTCGCGCCTTCTTGATAAACATGCTGAATCTGAGTTTGATCTTTATCCGTATTTAAATGAAGCATAATCCGAATACAAAAAGGCAGCGAATTTACGATCGGGATTTCTTGCATACAAACGACAGGGACATATGTCCATCCATCAATTTTACGGAGCGCTTTTGCTGGAAAAGCAGCCCGCAAATCCTCAGTCATCGAAATAAATATCGACGCAACTTTTTCAGCCTCAATAGAATTCAGTTCAATCATTTCCCTTAATAATCGTTCAACAGCTGTCAAAATCTCTATATCTGTATCAACTTGTACGGTCGTCGCTCCTCTAACGCCTCTTATCATGCTTCTGCCTCCCATGCAGGGTTAAAACGATTTTAACCTACTGCCTCTTTAGCTCTCCCATTACTGTTCGATCATCCACTTCAGTTAAATAAGGCTTCCCAAGTTTAGCGAGAAGTACAAAAGTAATTTGTTCGCTAATGGTCTTCTTATCTTTTTTCATATTGCTGAGTAATGTTTGCTTTTGCAGTGTTTCTGGAATATTGGTTTGGTAGCCGAGTGATTGCACCCATTGAACAAATTCGGCTAGATTAAATGGAAAGTCTTGTTTTTTCAAACTTAAATTCAGAGCAAAAACAGTCCCGATTAATACCGATTCACCGTGAGTAAAGTTCCCATAACCCATAGCTGCTTCAATGGCATGTCCTAAGGTGTGGCCGAAATTCAAATACGCTCGTACACCATCTTCTCTTTCATCGGCTGCTACAATTGCAGCCTTAACTTCTATTCCTCTTTTGACAATGGTCAGATACTGTTCATCTGTTATCGAATTTAAATTCTTGATATTCGTAATCAACCATTGATAAAAATCAGAATCGTCAATTAAAGCATGCTTGATTACTTCAGCAAAACCTGAGCGTAACTCCTTTTCTGGAAGAGTTTTAAGGAAATCTAAGTCATAGAACACAGCGTCAGGCTGATAGAAAACACCAATCATATTCTTACCTTCCGGATGGTTAATGGCCACTTTGCCGCCAACGGCACTATCATGTGCAAGTAACGTAGTAGGTAATTGAATAAACGGAATACCTCTCATAAAGGTTGAAGCCACAAATCCTGCTAAATCGCCAACAGCTCCGCCTCCTAAGGCAAGAACCAAGGACTTTCTATTAAGATTATGAGCTAAAGCAAAGCTCTGACATTGATAAAACACTTCAAATGTTTTTGCATGCTCACCTTCAGGAACAATACAGACTTCAACAGGCTTGCCAGTTTTCTCCACCATTTCTTTTACTCTATGTAAATGAATGCCTGCAACCTTTTCATCCGTAATAAGTAAAATACGGCTAATCTGACTGTAGCGGTTAATAAATTCCGGCAGAGCTTCAATCGCGCCTTGTCCCACATAGACCGGGTAGCTTTTCGATGTTTTAATATCGATTATTTCCATTATTAAAACTCCCTTGTTTCTTTCCTATATGATTCAAGATAAGCTGCAAGTTGATCAAAACGGTCTGATGGAAATTGTTCGACAATGGCTGCCGCTAACTCCCATGCTACAGCGGCTTCTGCTACTACAGCTGCTGCTGGAACCGCACAGCTGTCAGATCGCTCAACACTTGCTGTAAATACTTCCTTAGAATCAATATCCACACTTTTCAGCGGCTTATATAAGGTAGGGATAGGCTTCATTACTCCACGAACAATAATTGGCATCCCACTCGTCATTCCGCCTTCAAATCCGCCAAGACGGTTGGTTTTCCGGTAATAACCAGACTCCTCGTTATAGGCAATTTCATCATGAACTTCACTGCCAAAACGGTGTGCAGCTTCAAATCCAATCCCTATCTCAACACCCTTAAACGCATTGATGCTGACAATGGCTGCTGCAAGCTTCGCATCAAGCTTCCGGTCATAATGGACGTAACTTCCCACTCCTGCCGGCATACCTTCTACAACGACCTCGACAATTCCACCTATTGAATCGCCATTTTTCTTAGCAAGATCTATCGCATCTTTCATCTCTTGTTCTACAGAAGAATCAAAACATCTTACTGTGGAGGCTTCTGTTACCTCTTGTAATTCCTTAATAGAGGTGTAAGGAGCTGGATTGGCTTTTACTCCGCCAATTTCAAGAACATGTGAAGCAATCTCAATACCTAATAAGGATAACAGTTTCTTTGCTGCAGCCCCTGCTGCTACACGAACCGTTGTCTCACGAGCAGAAGAACGCTCAAGTACATTTCGAAGATCACGGTGACCATATTTGATTCCACCGTTTAGGTCTGCATGACCAGGACGCGGTCTAGTAATTTTGCGTTTAATATCTTCCTCTTCTTCTTCCGATATTGGTTCACTGCCCATAATTTTTGTCCAATGTTTCCAATCGTTATTCTCGACAACGAGTGTGACTGGAGAACCAAGTGTTAGACCATGCCTTATTCCAGACCCGATAAATACCTGATCTTTTTCGATCTGCATCCGTCTGCCTCGGCCATGCCCTTTTTGGCGCCTTGCTAATTGTTCGTTAATGTCATCTGCTGTGATTGGCATCCCTGCTGGAAGACCTTCAATTATGGTCGTCAACTGTGGACCATGTGATTCACCTGCTGTTAAATATCTCATCTGTATTCTTCCCCCTTTTAAACCATTAAAGGATTTATGTATCAATATACCACAATTTTGCGAAAAGTGGGAACAAGATAAATAGAAAATAACCAGTCCTGTTCTATCTCTTAATTTTACATGAACTTTCTCTTTCCATACATCCTTTAAAGATAAAAAAATACGGACGTCTTTCACAAGACTGCCCGTACTTCAATGAACTATTATATTTTTTTATAAAAAAAAGTATCTTCTGTCGTCAAGTCAAATTGAGCTGGATTAAATATCTGTTCTGTGCTTCCAACAAAGAAAACCCCATCAGATTTTAGTGCTGCACTAAACTTTTGATAAAGGTGGTTTTTTGCATCTTCCGTAAAATAAATTAACACATTCCTGCAGACAATCAAATCATAATGAGTCTGAAATCTTTCCGCCAGCAAATTATGTTTTTTAAACGTGACCGTCCGTTTAATGTCATCTGTCACTCGATAAAACCCGTCTTCTTGAATGAAGAATTTGTTTTTTATGTCGATAGGTACTTCATTTAATGACCTTTCGGGATAGATTCCCCGTTTTGCTTTAACCAGAACATTTTCATCAATATCGGTTGCATAAATAGAGAGATTCGATAGCGGCAGGTACTTAGAAAGTATCATTGCAATGGTATAGGGTTCTTCACCAGTTGAACAAGCCGCACTCCATATTTTCAATGATGGTGATGATTTAAGCATCCTTGGTAAGATCTTGTTCTCAAAGATCTCCCAACGCTTATAATTCCGATAAAACTCTGAAACGTTAATCGTCATTCGATCTAAAAATTCATTTAAAATCGCTGGTTCCATTTTAATATTTTTATAGTATTCGGTAAAAGAGGAATAACCTTTTTTTTCATACAAGGAAGTTAATCGGCGTTTCATTTGTGATTCCTTATAAAGAGACAGATCAATCCCTGTCAGTGTTTTTATATTTAAGGTAAACTGTTCATATTCGCTCGGCATTCCAACGACTCCTTCACCAAAATCCAACAATAGTAGTTATTGAGTATATCGGCACGTCATTAGGATACCTTAATAAAAATGCCGGTAATTAGTAGTTTTTTTGGGTTTTTCATACATTCGAACACAAAGAAAAAAGGCCTCGGAATTCCGAGACCTTTGCTTAGTAAGTAAAAATTAATAAACCCACTTGCTCATTAATTTCGAGTAATCAACTAATTCTTCTTTATTAAAGAACAAGCCGATTTCACGTTCAGCGCTTTCACTTGAATCTGAACCATGAATGATGTTTTTGCCGACAGTTACTGCAAAGTCACCACGGATAGTAGCTGCTGCTGCATCCTTAGGATTTGTAGCACCCATCATTTGGCGTGCAGTAGCAATTACATTTTCGCCTTCCCAAACCATTGCAAAAACTGGACCAGACGTGATGAACTCTACTAATTCACCAAAGAAAGGACGTTCTTTATGTTCTCCGTAATGCTGTTCAGCCAGCTCTTGTGTGATCAGCATTAATTTAGCTCCAACAAGATTAAAACCTTTTGTTTCAAAACGGGAAACGATTTCACCGATAAGATTGCGTTGAACACCATCAGGTTTAACCATTAAAAATGTTTTTTCCATTTGTAGAATTCACTCCTAAAAGTATGTATGTATAAATTTGCCGCAAGACGACAAATCCCTCAAAAATATATCACTTATTTCCAGTTTTTGCAACACCAAGTTAAAATTTACGATTGCCAATGTTTTTTGCAATTTCTGCTAATGTCTTTTTTGAACGTGATGCAGGCAGACCTTCTAGCTGTGCAAAGGCCTTCTTAAGGTACATCTTACTGACTTCCCCTGCCTTCTCGATAGAGCCAGTGGCTTTTATTGCTTCAATAATAACTGTCATCTCATCAAACGATATCTGCTCATGCACCGTCTTAACTAGTGCTTTCAACTTTGGATCCTGCATAGCAATTAATACAGGCAACGTGATATTACCTTGACGTAAGTCGCTTCCTGCAGGTTTTCCAAGCTCCTTTTCTGAAGCAGTGAAATCCAGAATATCATCCGTGATTTGATAGGACATTCCTACATAATAGCCAAATCGAAATAATCTCTGATGAATGTCTGCACTGGTACCTGCAGTTAGTGCACCAAGTTGACAGCTCGAAGCAATTAGAAGAGCTGTCTTCCGTTTAATGCGTCGAAAATAAGTGCGCCAAGTTTGGTCAAAATCAAACTTATCTTTGATCTGCTCAATTTCACCTAGGCACAGTTCTACCATTGTTCGTGCTAGAATTTTGTGTGCCAATGGATCTTCAATCCTTGCCATAACCTCCAGGGCTCTAGCAAACATATAATCCCCTGTATACATAGCTACACGATTATCCCATTTTGACTTGATCGTTGCCGAACCCCGACGTAAATCAGAGTCATCAACAACATCATCATGAACAAGAGAGGCAGTATGAATCAGTTCAAGTGTGACAGCAGCATTCTTCACTACATGAATATCATAGTTGCCAAACTGAGCAGCCAGCAATACAAAAACTGGGCGAATTCGTTTTCCCCCGGATTGCAGTAAATGCAGCGATGCTTCTCTTAGAACTGGAGATTCAGCCTGTATAGCTGCTTCTAATTCTTTTTCAATTAATTGCAGATCCGTATTCAAGAAAGAATACAACATTTTAAGTTTCATACATTCCACCCAGCTTTGTATATGCTAACATTTTTGCTAATTTGATTTAGTGCCATAATGAGAAGCCGCAACTCCGAACGTGTGCGCCTTATAGCTGACATTCTTAAATCCAGCAGCCTTAAACATTTCTTCTAATTGCTTCATACCTGGAAAGTCACGAGCAGATTCTTGAAGCCATGAATACTCTTTAAAACTCTTAGCAAATAACTTCCCGAATACCGGCATCACAAAACGGAAATAAAGCTGGTATCCTTGCTTAAAGACCGGCATCGTTGGTTGAGAGGTTTCAAGGCATACCGCCATACCCCCAGGCTTTAATACTCGATTCATTTCCCTTAATACTTGCATATAATCCGGAACATTTCGCAGTCCAAAACCTATGGTTACGTAATCAAAGCTGTTGTCCTCAAAAGGCAGCTCCATAGCATTTCCATGCAGCAGCGTGACTTGCTTTAAATTCAGCTTATTAACTTTCTCTTCGCCGATTTTCAACATATTTTTACTGAAATCAAGACCGTAAATTTCCGCTTCCGGCCCTGCTTGTTCAGCCATTGCAATTGTCCAATCAGCTGTACCGCAGCATAAATCCAAGGCTTTTGCTCCGCGTGGAATGTTCATCTTCGCCATCGTTGCTGAACGCCATTTGATATGCTGTTTGAAGCTGATTAACGAATTCATTTTATCGTAGTTTCCATATATTTTTTCAAAAACATGATGGACTTTTTCTTCTTTAGATTGTCCCATAGTTTACCCTTCTTCCACAAATGAATTGGCTTTAATGGCTGTTTCATCAAGAATTGTATTAATCCAGTGCTGGACGAAACCATTCTGGGAAGAAAGCTTCACTGCGGCCTTTTTTGTCATATGTTGTGCATCCATAATACACTTGTCCATTTTTGTTGAAAGGTAGTTTAATTCAATGCGGGTTAACTCTTTTTGTTGTGGGAAGTTTATTTCTGCTAACGCATCAAACACAAGAGATTGCCCTCCTGCTTTATATTGCATTTTTTCCAGATGCAGTCTGTTTAATAACAGCACGGCTCCTGCAAGCTCCATCCATTCTGGCTTTGCAAAGTATTCAGCAAGCTTTTGAATTAACGACGACTCAATAGTCTTTAAACTTGAAACCAGCATATCTTCATCCGTAAAGGATTTTTGATAAAGCAAAATTTTATGTTCATTGATTTCTTTAATGCCGCTTGAAAGAATCTTAATTAAGATAACATTCCCGGTCGTTGCCAGCAGCTGATAATAAAGACCGCTGAAATAATCCCCAGCCAATACGTTCAGCTGACGATTTTTCAATTCATCCCCTGATTCAATTTCCTTTGAGGAAACCGTAACTAACTCATGCGTATCAAGAGCGACCTGTACCATCATAGTAGAAAGCATATCTGTATGAATCTCTTCAGACGATTTTTCTAATTCATTAAAAAGGCCCGCTAATAACAGCAGTTTATCTTCATCTATTTTCGGCTCATCAAGAATTTTTTGAAGATAGGGATGATAAGCTTTTGATTTAATACTTTCCTTTAATTCAATCACTGTATTATTTATGTTTAACATGGAATCACCCTTGCATCCCCAAAAGATAATTTAATTTAAAGCATTTTTCTCCGTCTAAAACCAAACATCATTATATCATAAAACCTATAAGATAAAAGAAGAATGCTCTAATTTACCTATACCTTTATCGATGGAACCATAAAAACAGTACAATTTCTTTTAGACATCCATTTTCTGCAAGAGTGCATATCCTATTTATCGATCTTAGGCTGTTTGGACTCACTTTCCACTTCACCATACGGCGTATAGATCATCGCATGCCCACGTACTTTAATGGCTGATGTATGCTCAGTGAACTGAGCAATCATCACTTCACCCGCATCCAGCTTTTCAGCGTGATGGAATTTAGTATCTGTTCCTCTGGTCAGTCCGATTACATTGACACTGTCTTCGAACGCTTTTATTACGATAAAATCGTTTACTGATTTCTCATCCATAATTATCACTCCTGCAGCGTATGTTTCCTATTACCCTTTAATAAAAGCCAGTACCTCTGATCTAGTACGATAATCTTCAGCAAAAACTCCTCTTACTGCTGAGGTTACCGTCTGTGCACCAGGTTTCTTCACGCCTCTCATCGTCATACACATATGTTCCGCTTCAACGACCACCATCACACCATGCGGCTCTAAGCTTTCCATGATAGAATTCGCAATCGTACTCGTTATCCGTTCCTGAAGCTGTGGACGTTTAGAAATGGCTTCCACCGCACGAGCCAGCTTGCTTAAACCCGTAACCTTACCGTTTTTCGGAATATAAGCAACATGAGCTTTTCCATAAAACGGAACAAGATGGTGTTCACAGACTGAATGGAATGTAATGTCCTTCACAAGGACCATTTCTTCATGTTCTTCTCCAAAAATTGTTTCAAAATATTGCTTTGGATCCTGATGCAGACCTGCAAAAATTTCTTCATACATTCTCGCCACACGTTTGGGCGTATCTAAAAGACCTTCACGATCCGGGTCTTCTCCTACTGCTTCTAAAATCATTTTTACTGCTTCTTCAATTTTGGCATGATCAACATTTGCCATTTTATTTCCCCCTAATATCATAAGTAATAATACGTATCAGCACTAATAGCAGCATATTAAGATGCTGCTGAATCTTTCGTTTTAACTGTATACTATATTAGCACAGAACGAAAATAGTAAGCAAAAAAAGGGACCACAATGTGGTCCCTTTTTACCCTTAAAGTACCGATATGTACTTACTTCACAGCATCTTTAAGTGCTTTACCTGGTTTGAATGCAGGTACTTTGCTTGCAGCGATTTCGATTTCGTCGCCAGTTTGCGGGTTGCGGCCTTTACGTGCTGCACGTTCGCGAACTTCGAAGTTACCAAAACCGATCAATTGTACTTTATCACCGCTTTTTAAAGCGTCTAAGATTGTATCAAAAACAGCATCAACGGCTTTCGTAGCGTCTTTCTTAGAAAGTTCGCCTGCTTCTGCAACTGAGTTAATTAGTTCTGTTTTGTTCATGCCATTCACCTCCTCCCAAAAGGATATTTATAAAAAATCAATATTACAAACACTGTATAATAGTGATTTGTTACTCTTGTCACCAATTTCTATCGGCCATTGATTTATTCTAAAAATCACAAACCAGAAATTGATCGAAGCTTGTCTGAAAAAATATGTACATTCAGGCTGGAATGGCTTCTACATTGCGTTTTCTGTAAGTAGATTATCATAGAACCCGTTACCTTAGCAAGAAAAATACAAAAATAATGGGAATCTTTTCATAAAAAAATGCATAATCTATACTTTTTGACTTTATACACTCAATTCTTTCCCTATTAAAGAAATCTTAAACCTCTTTAAAAAGCGATAAATCAAGGTTTTCGAGGACTTTTCTATCCTACTCGAACATCTTAAATTTCGCAACACATAAGACTTTAATTCTTAATTAAGAACAAAATATATGTTATATTACCCAAATTATAGAAATGATAAATAAAAAGAAAAAGCTGTCGAGGTTTTCTCAACAGCCTGCAGGTCTTAAAGAATAATGGCAATGAGACCGCCAGAACCCTCATTGATGATTCTTTCTAACGTTTCTTTTAGTTTATAGCGGGCATTTTCAGGCATAAGTGATAACTTTGCCTGAATACCTTCTCTCACAATGGAACTTAAATTCCTGCCGAAGATTTCCGAATTCCAAATGGACAATGGATCATCATCAAAATCCTGCATTAAATAACGGACAAGTTCTTCACTTTGCTTCTCTGTACCGATTATTGGTGCAAATTCAGACTCAACATCTACTTTAATCATATGAATAGAGGGTGCAACCGCCTTTAAACGGACACCGAACCTTGACCCCTGCCTGATGATTTCTGGTTCATCCAAGCTCATATCATTAAGTGTAGGAGCCGCTACTCCATATCCAGTTTGCTTCACCATTTTCAGCGCATCTGATACCTGATCATACTCGGCCTTTGCATACGCAAAATCCTGCATCAAAGCGAGAAGATGATCTTTCCCTCTTATTTCTACACCAACAATTTCTTTAAGAATATCATCATACAGTTCATCTGGAGCAAACAAATCAATTTCAGCGATTCCCTGCCCCATTTCCATACCGGCTAGGCTTGCATGATCAATAAATTCAAATTCATTAAAATTTCCTACAACCCGATCGACATCACGAAGGCGCTTTATATCCTTTACGGTTACTTTAACGGCTTCCTGATAGCTTTCCCGAAGCCAATGGTCTTCTCTAAGTACCATTACCCAACTTGGCAGATTAACGTTTACTTCAAGTACAGGGAATTCATATAATGCTTCTCTTAAAACATTAAGTACATCCCCTTCGCGCATACTTTCAATACTCATCGCGATTACAGGGATATCATATTTCTCTTGAAGGCTTTCCCGAAGTGCGGCCGTATCCGGATGATGAGGCTGGACTGAATTTATGATGATGATAAAGGGCTTTCCTACTTCTTTTAGTTCAGATATAACCCTTTCCTCTGCATCGATATAGTCCTTTCGTGGGATTTCCCCAATTGTTCCATCCGTCGTGACGACTACACCCAGCGTAGAATGATCCTGAATGACCTTTCTGGTGCCAATTTCAGCTGCCTCATGAAATGGGATTGGTTCCTCATACCAGGGCGTATGAATCATTCTAGGACCATTCTCGTCTTCATACCCTTTCGCGCCGGGCACCGTATAACCAACACAATCAACGAGACGTATATTTACATTCAATCCTTCAGCCACTTCTATCGTTGCAGCCTGATTAGGGACGAACTTCGGCTCTGTTGTCATGATTGTTCTCCCAGCGGCACTTTGCGGCAATTCATCCTGTGCTCTTGCACGATCAGATTCAGTATCCATATTCGGAATGACAACTAACTCCATAAACTTTTTAATAAATGTGGATTTACCAGTACGAACTGCCCCGACTACACCTAAGTAGATGTCGCCGCCCGTCCGTTCAGCAATATCTTTGAAAATATCTACCTTCTCCAGCAATATAACCCCTCCCGCTCTTAAGTCTTGGGATGATTTCCATCCACTTGACTACTTTATCTAGGACACTATTAGTTTATGATGTTGTCCTAAAAAAATATTCCTCTTTTATTTGCCCTCTAGTCCATCCCCCCGTGCATTCATCTATATAAGTTAATCATCTGCGCAATCAATTCAGGCGTAGGAGAAGAATAAAAAAAATCCTTCTACTACACTATATTGTGCAGAAGAAGGATTATGCTTATTTTACTAAGAATATTGGTTTTTCAGATTCATCAATTGTATAAGGCAAAGAAAAAGCCGGAACAAAATCAGATTCTTCCACTAAAATCTCCCGAATGTCCTCACCCTTTTTAAAGGTATGTTTTTTTCTCTTTGAGAGCATCGTATAAATCTGGCGTATAATCAACGAATAATTCAGCTTTATTATTCACAATAATCGATAATTGTCTTTGTGAATAAGGACTAGTCACGGTCGGTGCTTCTTTTAGACCCAGTTTCTTATAATCAAGCGTAAATACTTCATCTGAAAGCACCTCACCGTATGGTGGATAACCGTTCGCCTGACGATAACTCGTCAGCCGAAGATTCAAATCCTGAATGGCTTGAGCCATCCTTACATCAAGTAATTTGACAGTAGGATCGGTTTCAACATCAATGAGCACATATTGAAAAATGCCTCCAGCGTCAAACGAATTAGGAGGAGCTTCAGCTATATACCTTGGTACGATCTTTTTAAAATCCACCACGTATTTTTGGTAAATAGGTGTTTCGGCTTCTTTTGTTATAATCGGCAGGATCCCGCCCCCGTTCGTTTGAAATTGATCAACCGCACTTTGTACCGATTGGATTTGTTCTTTGTAAGGGGTTTGGTTTTCTTTCAGTTGACTATCCGGATACATACACCCTGTTAGGAGTAATGGAATACAAAAAATAATAACTGCCCATTTTACTTGTTTCATATAATTCGCCTCGCTTAAGTGGTTGGTCCACTAAATACTACTACAAAGATGATTAAACCAGCGATAATCATAAGTATGTATGCAAAGATCGCCATAAAAGCCTTGAAGAAACCGCTTAATTTATACCGGCTTAGGTAAATAGAAAAAATGGAGATTGCCATAAAGCCCATAGCAATAAAAGAGATCCACATTTTTTGCAATGCTGGTGTCACAAAACCTACTCCTTTATCGTAGTGTATCATCCACTACACATTTTAGTTTATGGGGGCTCGTCCTATTTTGATAAAACAGACTATTCTTCAAGTAAAAAAAGCAGAAGATATGTCTGTAGATATATCTTCTGCCATTTGACTAAACCCACCAGTTCCAAGTTAGATTACTAGTTTACTTTCGATGCATTGTATGCTTTCTACTCTAAAGGCGTATCAGCAAATGCCTATTTTCAGAAAAATATTTCACACATTATTTAATTGGATTTAGAGTAATCGCAAAATTATTCAGATTCCCGCTCTTCCATGATATTAAATAAATCTTCCATTTCACTTCGTTTATCTCGATTCATCAATAAATCAACGGAATCCTTTACATCTTTTCCAGCAAACAATACTCCGTAAAGCGCATTCGTAATCGGCATATCGACTTCATACTTTTGCGCAAGCTGATAAGCAGCCTTTGTGGTTCGAACACCTTCAACCACCATGCCCATATTCGTAAGTACTTCGTCAAGCTTTTGTCCTTTACCAAGCAAATTACCCGCCCGCCAATTTCGAGAATGGACGCTTGTACAGGTTACAATTAAATCGCCAATTCCTGTCAACCCTGAAAAAGTTAACGGATTTGCCCCCATGGCACTGCCTAATCGGGTAATTTCCGCAAGACCACGGGTAATAAGAGCTGCTTTTGCATTATCTCCATACCCTAATCCGTCAGTAATCCCTGAAGCTAACGCAATGATATTTTTTAAGGCACCGCCTATTTCCACGCCAACGATATCTGGATTCGTATAAACACGGAAATATTGATTAATGAATAAATCTTGAATTCGTTCAGCAGCAATCATATTTTTTGATGATACAGCAACCGTTGTGGGATGGCGCAAGCTCACTTCCTCAGCATGGCTTGGTCCAGAAAGGACCACTAAATCCTTCAGCATACTGCTCGACATGTCAGCTTCAATCATTTCAGAAATCCGCATTAAGGAATCCGGTTCAATTCCTTTTGACACATGGACAACCGTAAGCGGCTGTTGACTGACCTGTTCAATATCCTTCAAAACATCACGAATTGCCTTGGTCGGTACTGCCAAAATGATAATATCAAGATCCCTTAGAGCAGAGTCTAATGAGCTATACCCAGTGATTCCTTGTGGAAGCTTAATATCGGGAAGATATTTATGATTGGTTCTATGGGTATTGATTTCTTCAATCTGTGCTTCCTTATGACCCCATAAACGCACTTCATGTCCATTGTCTGCAAGAACCATTGCTAAGGCAGTACCCCAGCTTCCTGCTCCAATTACGGCTGCTTTTTGCTTTGTTCTTGTCATATTCAACCACCTTTTCTCTAAAAGGTAACTATTCTATGGTGAAGGAAGTCAGGACTGAGTGCATCCAAACCATCCCTCAGAACATAGAAAGCCTTCGATCTCTTGATGACTAACTAGATGTCATTATTTTCTTTGACGTCCAAAAATACGAATTGGTGTGCCATCAAACTCAAAGGCATCACGGATTCTATTTTCTAAAAATCTCTGATAAGAGAAGTGCAGAAGTTCTGGATCATTAACAAACACAACAAATGTAGGCGGTTTGATGGCTACTTGAGTGGTGTAGTAAATTTTCAGACGACTACCATTATGAGTAGGTGTCGGGTTCATCGCTACGGCATCCATTAACACTTCGTTAAGAATATTCGTTTGTACACGAAGAGCATGACTTTCACTAACCTTATCAATTACTGGAAGAAGCGTATGGATACGCTGCTTAGTTAATGCAGACAAGTAAATGATTTTAGCATAGTCCAAGAATAAGAAATGAGCTCGAATATCTTCTTCGAATTTCTTCATTGTTTTATCATCTTTTTCTAATGCATCCCATTTATTAACGACAATAATAATTCCTCGGCCTGCTTCATGAGCATACCCAGCAATTTTCTTATCTTGTTCGCGAATGCCTTCTTCAGCATTTAATACCACAAGAACAACATCTGAGCGTTCAATCGCACGCAAGGCTCTAAGTACACTGTATTTTTCAGTGCTCTCATATACCTTCCCTTTTTTACGCATCCCTGCCGTATCAATAATGACATACTCTTTGCCATTAAATTTATAAGGGGAGTCAATCGCGTCACGAGTCGTTCCTTCAATTTCACTAACAATTACCCGCTCTTCTCCAAGCAAAGCATTAACTAATGAAGATTTTCCAACATTCGGTCTTCCAATTAAACTGAACTTGATGACATCATCATCATAATCCTGGCCGCCGAAATCCGGGAAATACTTAGCCACTTCGTCAAGCAAGTCTCCTAAGCCAAGACCATGTGAACCTGAAATTGGGAACGGATCTCCAAATCCAAGTGCATAGAAATCATAAATTTGTTCGCGCATTTCAAGATTATCAATTTTATTAACAGCCAGTACTACTGGTTTTTTTGACTTATAAAGAATTTTTGCAACTTCGTCATCAGCCCCAGTCACACCTTCACGGCCATTTACCATAAAAATGATGACATCCGCTTCATCAATAGCTATCTCAGCCTGTGCACGGATTTGTTCAAGAAATGGTTCATCACCAATATCTATTCCACCCGTATCAATGATGTTAAAGTCATGCGTTAACCATTCTCCTGAACTATAAATCCTGTCTCTCGTTACGCCTGGTACATCTTCAACGATAGAAATTCTTTCTCCAACAATTCTGTTGAAGATTGTCGATTTTCCAACGTTAGGCCGTCCGACGATCGCAATTACCGGTTTTGGCATTGTATTCACCCTTCCACTCCATATATCTTTAAAGCTCATGAAATCCATGAATGCATTTATCTCCACTAAAAAATTGCACTGTTGATTTTCATATTTGCAGAAACTGCAGTTAGGCTTCGGTATGTATTTACCAGCTCTCTAACTATCATATAGTATCAAATTTTCCACCAATCAACAATGATTGTCTAAAAAACACTTTTATTATGATGTCACACGATTCCTTTTATTAGGAATTAAATTTGGCTTGCGTTTGTTGATAGAGCACCTTACTAATCAGTTCTGCAGCAATACAGGCAAGTCCAACTGTGGCAGACAACGTCGCGTTGTCGAGCCACTCAAGGGAAATACTTTTGTAAGGCAAGGTGTGTACAGCCAATAAGCCTGCAAATACACAATCACCCACCACCATCCCAATTATGATGGCACTAATCCGCTGCTTCCAGTCTTTAAATAACAAAAACGCTGTATAATTAATGGCAATTGCTTGCATCCAAGAAGCTTCAAAAATTAGTATAATTGGATCCAGCAAAGCAAATAATTGAAATGCCGCATACCCAATTCCAATTGTACAGAATTTAAAGACAAAATAACTCGTATGAATGAAGGACAATTTCCGATTGTATATCAGTAAACAAATGAACAAATAAAGACCGCCCAAACCTACTCGGTAAGGATAAACAGCTAACTCATATCCAGATAGAATAATCAAAATGAGTATATGACATATTAACTGAGACCGAACAGTCGATTTAGGCATAAAAAACACCACGACCACCCACCCCATCCAAATAATCCAATAAAAAAACAACCCATCCATAACGTTCACCTCCTTTAAAAGACATTATGTCTCCTTTAAAACAAGATTAAACACGCTATGGGCAGATGAATAAAAAATATAGATTACAGGGGAAAATAACAGAAAGGAAAGGGGGAGACATATTGGGAAAAGATCGTCAGGAAAAAAACTTAAAGAAAGCCGCCGAGTCGAATCTGACCGTGACCAATCACTAAAATATCCTGGAGCTACCAGACTTGAAGGACCAGAAGAAGCGAGAAAACGAAATTCCTAAACCTAAAGGAGGCTGTCCAAATCGGACTGCCTCCTTTTTTGGTGCATTCGTTCCTTGCTGTTTTGGCACCACTTAGCTGGTTTTTTTGGGGTTGGTACTTGTGAAAATAGGGTATCTTTCTCTTTTTTGGTAGCTAGATCACTTTTTGGACAAACCCTACTCTACTCTGTTGGTTTTGCGGATTCATTTTCTCTGTTCAGCCTAGGATTTCTGCCTTGCTGCAGTTCCTTCAGCTAAGCTCCCTAAACAAAAAAACAAGTTTCCGCTAGGAAACTTGTTTTTTAAAGAACTATGAGTATCTCTTATTTTAGTTTATTTAGTGCGTCACCAATCATTTCACCAAGTTGGAATCCCTTTGTTTCTTCGGGGATGTCATAATCATATGATGAAGCGGATTCGGCTTCTTCGAGTTCTTTAATGCTTAAGGATAGCCGCTGTTCAGCTTCGTTCACATCCAGCACTTTAACTTTTACAGATTGGCCTTCTTTTAGTACTTCTTGAGGGGTGCCAATATGTTTGTGGGATATTTGAGAAATGTGAACCAGTCCTTCTACACCTGGGAAAATCTCGACGAATGCACCGAAGGTAACTAAGCGGCGTACGGTTCCTTCGAGTATCGAACCTTTAGATGCCTTTTCCGATATTTCTGTCCATGGTCCTGGTAATGTTTCTTTAATAGATAGAGAGATTCGTTCATTATCTCGGTCAATTGATAGAACCTTTACTTGAACCTGGTCTCCCTCTTTAACTACATCAGAAACTTTGTCCACATGTTCATGTGACAGCTGAGAAATATGAACAAGTCCATCTACTCCGCCAATATCGACAAATGCGCCAAAATCAGTAATACGTTGAACGGTTCCTGTAATTGTTTGTCCGCTTTCAATCGTATCAAGCACGTTTGATTTTTGTTTTTCTTTTTCAGCCTCAACTACAGCGCGATGAGAAAGGATTAAACGATTTTTATCTTTTTCTAGTTCAACAATCTTAAATGTAAGTGTTCGATCCTTATAATCAGCAAAGTCTTCAACAAAATAGTCTTCAACCAATGATGCAGGAACAAATCCGCGTACACCAAGGTCCACCACTAAGCCGCCTTTTACTACATCTTTAACTTCTGCTTCAAAGATTTCACCTGACTGGAACTTTTCTTCAAGATGATCCCAAGCCTTATAAGCGTCAATTTTGCGTTTGGATAGAATTAATGCCTCTTCTTCAACCTTGATTACTTCCAGTTCCAGTTCGTCACCTTCTGTAACAGCGTCTGAAGCTTTTTCCACATGCAGACTTGATAGCTCACTGATTGGGATAATACCGTCTGTTTTTGAATTCTCGACATCTACAATCACTTGCTTCTCTTCCACCTTTGATACTTTAGCTTTAACCTTGTCGCCAACCTCAAAGATGTTTACTTCCACTTGATTCATGTCTTCTGCCATTTCGAACTCCTCCTTAACCCATGACTGCTGTGCAGATTTCATCTTATACAGTGTTGTATAAGACCTAAATACAACTTAGCTTCACTATTAATTAATAATTCGGAATTATACCCTTATTTACTAAATTCTAATAAAACGGTGTAATTGTCAAGCAAGAAGGGTTATTTATTTTCAGAAATAAGTTTTTGAATTTCAGCCATAATGACTTTTGTTGCAACATCTGCTGATACCTTTTGGTCACGATAAGGCTGGAAGTCTATTGGTTTACCGTAGACAACTTTTACTTTACCGAGAAACGAATAAGGTCCAATAACCGCACAGGGAACAATATGAGCTTGGGAGCGAAGTGCAAAGAAACCTGCTCCAGATAAACCTTCGCCTAATTCCCCGTTCTTGCTTCTGGTTCCTTCAGGAAATAAACCTAAAACCCTGTCATCCTTAAGTATGGCTAATCCTTTTCTTAACGCCTCCCTATCACTTAACCCGCGCTTAACAGGAAAAGCATTGATTTTAGGCATTATACCCTTTAACACAGGGGCTCGAAACAATTCTTCCTTAGCCATAAAGTGAATATCCCTTGGAGAGGTAGTTCCGACTGCAAGCGGATCTAAATTATTTATGTGATTCGCACAAATGAGAACTCCCCCTTCTTTCGGAAAATGTTCTTTACCGCTGGCTTTGATTCTATAAACGGGTGATAGTCCAATCTTTACCACGTTTTTTGCAAAAGTGTAAAAGTTCAAGCGCGCTCTTTCCTTTCCTCAATCAGAACAATAATTTTCTCTGCTACTTGTTCAATTGTAAGAGACGTTGTATCTATCTCTATTGCATCCGCTGCTTTCTTAAGAGGAGATACCTCTCTCTCAGAATCCAGCTTATCACGCAGTGCGATTTCTTCTTTTAATTTCTCTATATCTGCAGAAAATCCTTTTTGCATATTTTCTTGATATCGGCGATGTGCCCGTTCATCTACAGAGGCAATTAAGAAGACTTTCACTTCCGCATCAGGAAGCACATGCGTACCGATGTCTCTTCCATCCATTACAACGCCGCCGCTTCGGCCTAACTCCTGCTGTCTTCTGACCATCTCTTCTCGAACAAGACGATGTTTAGATACTTCTGAAACAGTGCTTGTAACTTCATTATTACGTATTTCTGAAGTCACATTTTCTCCATCAACGTAGACCAACTGACCTATTTCGGATGGTTGTAGTTCTATTGCAGTAATTTCTAAAAGCTGCTTCAATGCCAGCTCATCTGACACATTTACACCTTGGAGTAATGCTTTATATGTTAATGCCCGATACATCGCACCTGTATCGACATATATGTAATTGAATTTCTCT